>CAZWCK010000007.1:0-20191 GCA_964632625.1 uncultured Oscillospiraceae bacterium | reverse complement strand
GGCACGGGAATTCCTCTTTTTTTAAAATTCATAATAAAGAGACACCATGCACTAAATTAAAATAAAATCATATAATGGAATATCAATTGTACAAAGAGGTTGCCATGGCAACAATTGAGACAATTAATCTATTTTTTGGGAGAAATATTATGATTTATTTAGATAATGGTGCCACTTCCTTTCCTAAACCAAAGGGAATGATAGATACCATGGCAAAATGTATGATGAATTACTGTGGGAATCCCGGTAGGTCAGGGCATTACATGGCTATGAAAACAGCAGAAGAGATATACAATACACGAAAAGAAATTGCACATTTATTTAATATAAGCACACCGGAAAGAATTGTTTTTGTAAATAATACAACTATGGCGTTAAACATGGGAATAAAGGGCGTTCTGGAGCAAAATGATCATGTAATAACCACGGCAATGGAACATAATTCCGTGTTAAGGCCATTAAAAGCCATGGAAAAATTCAAGGTGGATACCACCATATTGAAATGCAGTGCAACAGGACAAATTGACCCAGAGTTAATAATGGGAGTAGTAAAAGAGAATACCAGACTTATAGTGGTTACTCACGCCTCAAACGTAACAGGGACCATTATGCCAATTTCTGAAATCGGCAGAAAAATAGCCAAACTCAATCAAAATAGAGATTCTTCACATCAAATATTATTTATGGTAGACGGGGCCCAAAGCGCAGGGAGCATTGTAATAGATGCAGAAAAAATGAAAATAGATTTGTTGGCTGTTCCGGGACATAAAGGGCTTCTTGGACCATTGGGGACAGGAGTGCTTTTTGTAAGAGAAGGTATTGATTTAAAGCCTCTCATGGAGGGCGGAACAGGTACGGATTCTAAAAACCGTCTACAGCCAACAGAATTTCCGGAGGGCTATGAAATGGGTACTGTGAATGCCCCCGGGATAATAGGACTGGGGTATTCTGTAAACTTCATAAAGAGCCTTGGCATTGAGGCTATAGCTAATTATGAGACAAAGTTAGTAAGCAGACTGGATTCAGCACTTCGTGACATGGCGGGAGTAAGGGTCTACGGACCTTCAAATTGTAAGCAAAAGACAGGAATTGTAACATTGAATGTTGAAAATAAAAGCTGTGAAGAGGTGTGTAAGATCTTAAATGAACAGTATGGTATTGCTTCAAGAGGTGGGTTCCATTGCGCAGGATTAGCTCACAAAACCATTGGAACTTGGAATACAGGGGCAGTCAGACTTAGTCTGGGCGCTTTTAATACAAATGAACAAATTGAAAAAGCCATAGATGCTATATACAATATTTCAAGGAGCTAATGTACCACCAGGCGCCGGGTTGGTACTGGTACAGAAGACAATAACTTATTTGGAAATCTGATCCATTCCCATATTGGCAAGTTCATCTGCACGATTATTCATTTTAGTAACATGGCAGAATTGATCAAAGGAAAAGTCAGAGCCATTCCATTCCAGAAATTTTTTATAAAGATCATCAAGGTTAGTTACCTTGCTATTAAGATTTACATGGCCTTTTACCCTATAAAAAGAAATTTTATGGCCACTAGAACAATCATCAATGTAAAAAAGCAGTTTTTCCCATAGCTCCCGGTTCTCAACGTCTTTTTTTCCGGCAGTTTTCCAACCATTGGACTTCCACTTTACATACCATTTCTGCCTAAAGCAGTCCATCAGATAGGAGCTATCTGAGAAAATTTCAATGGA
This sequence comes from uncultured Oscillospiraceae bacterium, assembly GCA_964632625.1. GTDB lineage: Bacteria > Bacillota > Clostridia > Peptostreptococcales > Anaerovoracaceae > CAZWCK01. Next base: position 18,473 of record CAZWCK010000007.1, on the reverse strand, counting down.
CTGATTAGGCTTTTTAATTGCTTCTAAAGCATTTAAAAGAGCTGTCATTTCCATTCTATTATTGGTAGTGTTTTTTTCGCCACCATAAAGTTCTTTTTGATGGTCGCCAAATTCAAGGATAGCACCCCATCCTCCGTAGTTACTATCAGATTGGTTATCCCTACAACCTCCATCTGTGTATATCCTAAGTATCATAAATTACACCTTCCGCTCTAAAGCTCCAAAAAACATAGACAAATATATTAGTATTTTAACACAATTACGCTGCAATTAAAAACAAAAAAATCTATTCTAGGAGAATAAAAAGCGACAAAATTATTAAAAAGTGAAATGTAATCTTAAACCTGCCGTAACATTATTGTAACACTATTGTAATAATAGTATTGTATACTTAAAACTGTGCAAGATTGCGGGGCGGTAAAAGGCTATGAATCTACATATTAAAGAAAAAAGGAAGGAGGAGATTATTTTGAGAAAATTATTTATAACCGTTATACTTATTTTAGCAATATTGTTTAGTTCGACAACAGTTTTTGCTGCAACAAATTCAAATATTACAATAGTGAATCCGGTAACTAATAGTATCTCATATTCTACTAATCTTCTTATTTCCGTCAAAATAACAAAACCTACAACAATTAAAGTGGATGCCAAGAAACAAATGAAAACAGTAAATGGGACTTTGGCCGCTATTACATATGATGATTTTGAAAAAGCCAAAAAAGACAAGGAAGAAGGCAAAGAACCACAAAAGTTTACAGGAGTTTCAATAATAACACCAGAGAATTTTGTTACCTCAAATGACCTTAGCTTTTATACTAAGAAACTAGAAAACGTAGTGCCGGGAGTATATTTAATTAAAATTGAGACGTTAGATGCAGAAAATAAAGTAACCCATACAAATTCCAGCTACGTAATCGTCAAAGACAAATCGGAGTTAGAGGAGGAAGGGAAGAAAGAGGCAGTGCAGCCCGGAGCGGCTCAGTTTATACAAAATTTATTGAAATCAATATTTGGAAATTAAGCAGTAGAAATCTACATGCTTCACCTTTTAGTCAAGATGGGTGTAAAATATGAATAAGAATATAATTGAGAGAATTAAAGATATAATTTTAGTAGTATTGTTTTTAAGTACAATACTACTATTATATTTTTTTTGGGAGGATATTTCTTTCAAGGAGCTGTACTTACAAGCATTTGCTCCGCAAGAAACAGAGAAAGTTTACAAGGAGATAAGCATAGAAGAAGTAATTGCGCCTAGTCAAATCATTGTATGTCAAGGAGAAGGTAATTATAATATTGAAAGAAACTATAAAAAATATTTTTACAACAAGAATCCCGAGGATATTACCAACCTGATATATTGTATTTCACGATTTTCTCAAGAGGAAAATATCCTTATAGAAGAAATTGATAAAGATAGGTATAATGTAATCATGGAGGGTCCTTCACTTAAGGCTCGCTTTGATTATTTAATGCCTTACGAACAGTTTTGCAGTATTTTTGGCATTAAAAAGGCTTTAGGAACTGACAATATAAGAAACATTTCAGAGCTGGGTTATTCAGCCTTGATGGAAGGGAGCATCCTTATTTATGATAGATATGAACAAAAGTATTTTGTCATTACTGTAGGAAAGGAAGTTAATTATTTTAAAAAATATTTAGAAACGCTAATAGCAAACAGTGAAACAACATATTTGCCACTAAATTCAATTTTAGGAGAAAACGTTGAAAATCAGGTGCTTTTACCACTTTCATTAACCTCGGAGATTGAAGATTTTCAGTACTATAGGGAATTTTCTCCTGAGGACAGCAGCAACATTCCCAATATAGCCAAGAGATTTTTTGGCAACAATTTGGATTTTGTCAGAAGGTTAAAAGAGGAAAGTGGAACCGTGATATACATGTATGGTTATGGCAAAAAGGTTTTGATTGCAAACGTTGATGGAACTATTGAATACAAGGAAGAAACCACGGGAAAAAACATTTCCTCCAATTTTCAGGACTCACTTCAGGCGGCAATGAGATTCATATCTTCTCATGGGGGCTTCGAAACTGTCAACGGTCAGCCTTTGGACATAATGCTGAAAAATGCTAAAATTCCAGATGAGAAAGGACAGAGATATGTGTTTGATTTTGAAATCCAAATTGGCAATATTCCACTTTATGATCAAAACGGACCGGGAATTCACATAGAAGTCATAAATAATGAGGTAGCAATATATCAAAGAAATTATATAGAATTTCCCATAATGGAAACCGCAGGGGAAGAACGGGAATGCTATGAACCCATTAATATGCTTGCCTTGAATCACGAATATATTTCGGAATTCCTAAAGAAAGAAGGACTGATTGATACCCAAGGGCAAAAAACGCTGACCTTTGAAGACATAGCTGAGTTAATATCAAAGGTCGATTACGGGTTTATAATACCGATGGGTGGCACGGTTGCAGAAGTAGCATGGATAGTTGAGTTTGATGACGGGGGACTTTATTTGGCGTTTGACTTGGAGGATGCGACCCCAATAACAGGTAACTAATTGCAGTGAATAGGTAAAAAACATGGATTGGACAAAAGCAAAAACAATTTTAATAGTGGCATTGCTTTTTACTAATATTTTTCTAATCGGGAATTATGGTATGAAAGTACTTGGAGAAGAAAGCGGACAAGAGGAGTCCGTTTTGCTTCAGGTGCTTTCAGACAAAAATGTGGAATTGGGAATAGAAATTCCCCAAAAACATAAGAATATGCCTGTTTTGACCGTAAACTACAAGGAGCCAGATCTTGATTTAATAAGGCATACTCTTGAAGCGTATTCACAGATTGATGGCTCTAACGCATATAAGGTAGTTGCAGATAAATTTATAAAAGATGTAAATTGTAATAGTGCAACCATGTATTATGAAGGCATTGAGGAGAAGGACAATAAGGTAATAGTCAGCTACAAGAATATTGTTGATGAAATGGAAGTTCAAGAAAGCTATGCAAAATGCATATTTGAAAATGGAAATATAGTCGATTTTCAATATCGTTGGTTAAAACCGGCACACTTTAGCAGCAAAAAAATTCATACTATATCGGCCTCCGCAGGATTGGTAAAGTTTATGAGTGAGGTTGCTGATGGAACACCAATAAAGGTTATTGAGATGAAAATGGTCTACTGGTTGGCTGACTACGATATAGAGGAAAATTCCGAGGGGCAGGACATGGCAGTCTCGGATACCACTTTCCCGGCATGGCAGATAACATATATTAAAGAAAATAATGAAAAGCTTGTGCATTATGTGGAAGCAAGCGATTTATAGATATTTTGATTACTACATTAGATCGTTAACTGAAAAGCACATAGATAAAGACCGATATAATATTTATAATACAATTGATAGAAAGAGGTAAAAATGACACTAAGTTTTTGTTCATTTTCCAGCGGTAGCAGCGGAAATAGTTATCTGATAAAAACAGAAGAAACAGCAATTTTGGTGGACGTGGGAATAAGCGGCAAAAGGATTTTTGGAGGGCTTGAAAGTACAAACACCCCATTAGAGATGGTCAAGGGAGTGCTTATAACCCATGAGCATATTGATCACATCAAAAGTTTGCGGTTAGTATGCAAAAAAGCTGTAAATAGCAATGCATATGCCAATACAGGAACATGGAGACATATTGAGGATTTAGTGCAAGAGGAAAAGAAAAAATGCTTTATCACAGGCAAAAGTTTTGCAATAGGAGATATTGAGATAAATTCCTTTCCGGTATCCCATGATGCAGAAGAACCGGTTGGATATTCATTTTTCCATGAGAACAAGAAAATAAGTGTAGTTACAGATACTGGATATTTATCAGAAGATATTATGTCTGAGGTTAGTGATGCGGATATTCTGGTACTTGAATCTAACCATGAAGAAGGGCTTGTTCAATACTGTAGTTATCCATATAATACCAAGCGAAGAATAATGGGGGATAAGGGACACCTTTCAAATGTTGCGGCAGGAGAAGGCCTTTGCAATATAATCGAGAAAAATAAGAAAAAAAGGTGGGTGCTTCTTGCACATCTGAGCAGGGAAAACAATACACCTCAAATGGCAAAACAGGCCATCAAAAATATATTAGAAGAAAAACAGTATTACATAGGTAAAGATCTGGATTTGAGCGTAATTGTAAAGGATTGCCTCAGCCCGATTTATCAAATCTAATCGCATTAGTTAAGATTAACTACATAAATAACCACATATATTGGGGACAACCCAGCATGCCTTGAAGAAACTGATTGAGGCAACATTAAGGAAGAGAATGAATGAACATAACGATAGTTTGTATAGGAAAATTGAAAGAAAAATATTGGGAAGCAGCAGTTTCAGAATACAGCAAGAGACTAGGGAGTTATTGCAGTCTTCAAATTGATGAATTAAAAGAAACACGAATTTCAGATAACCCCTCTCAGGCGGAAGAAGAAGCAGTAAAAATTGAAGAGGGCAGGTCAATTCTAAAAAGGATAAAGAAAGATTCTTATGTAATAACACTTGAAATAAAAGGAAATACTGTTACTTCGGAAGAACTTTCCTCCCAAATTGACAGATTAGCGCTGCAAGGGAAGAGCAATATTTATTTTATCATAGGAGGTTCTCTCGGGCTTTCAAAAGAAGTGTCGGATAGGGCGGACTATAAGCTTTCCTTTTCCAAAATGACATTCCCCCATCAGATGATGAGGGTAATACTATTGGAACAAATTTATAGAGCATTCAAAATCAGCAAAAATGAGAACTATCACAAGTAATTTTTTTGGGGTAATCAAGAAAGCGATTAATTAAAAAACTAATAAAACATCCCAAAAAACAGCAAACAAATTAATTTATAAAGAATTTTTCATATAAATAATAAACAATTCTACACAAAATCTACACAAAAGAGGACTTTCATATTGCCAAAATAATAACAAATTGGTATAATGAAAATGTTCGGTATCTTGTAAGTTTTTCTGCTTATTATGGCATTTTTATTATTAGCATATTCAATAAACAAGAAGTGGCAAAAGCTGATAAAATATACAGGGATACTATTATTTGAACAAATATCTATGATTTGGAGATGTAATTATGTTTGAGAAAAGAAATTTGAAAGTTCTTTTTGCCGCAGTACTAATGATTTTATGTACGGGCATACTCGCATTTGCAACAGGTAGTGGAGAGGGCGTGGATCATAGCAATCTTGGCCTTTACTTACCGATCTGGAGTTGTTTGCCATTCGTGGGGATGCTATTGTCTATTGCAATATGCCCACTCGCAAAACCTGAATGGTGGGAACACAATATGTTAAAGGTTGCAATTTTCTGGTCTTTATTATTCCTGATTCCTTTTGGAATTGCATTTGGCGGACATATGCTTGCCTTCCAGATAATAGAAATAGTAATGTTGGACTACGTTCCTTTTATTGTACTTTTATTTGGTTTGTTTGTTGCGGCAGGTGGCATAGCCTTGAAAGGAACACTTGTTGGAACAACAAAGGTAAATGTTATTCTTTTGTTAATAGGTACAGCACTTGCAAGCTGGGTAGGAACTACAGGAGCTGCAATGCTTATGATCAGACCTATTATTAAAGCTAATGCGTGGAGAGAAAAGAAAGCTCATGTTGTAATATTCTTTATTTTCATGGTAGCAAATATCGGTGGATGTTTAACTCCGGTTGGAGACCCTCCATTGTTCCTGGGATTCCTGAGGGGAGTACCGTTCTTCTGGACAATGAGATTATTCCCAATTATGATTCTGAATATTGCCATACTTACAGTAGTATTTATATTAATGGATAAACATTTTGCAAAGCAAGAATTTGCTTCTGGCAGATCCCCTCAGGATATGGCTGGAAATGACGCAAAAGAGCCTTTGAAAATTGAAGGAGCTCATAACTTTATCTTTATTGTAATGATAGTTGGTGCTGTAATACTTAATGGTTTGCTTCCAAACTTTGCAGCATTTGCTAATCAGGTAACAGGAGAAGCATACGGAATAAATATGTTGGGAGTTGTATTTCCTTATAGCAGTTTAGTACAGGTTGCTATTATACTACTTGCTGCTTTCTTATCCATAAAGACAACGCAGAAAACAACAAGAGAATTAAACAGTTTTACCTTTGCACCTATCGAAGAGGTTGCAAAACTGTTTATTGGTATATTCTTAACCATGATTCCGGCGCTTGCATTATTGAAAGCTAATGGTGCAGCACTTGGAATCGAAGAACCATGGCAGTTCTTCTGGGCATCAGGTGCATTATCATCATTCCTTGACAATGCTCCTACTTATTTAGTATTCTTGACTACTGCAGGTTCGGTTGGATTTACAGAAGGTGTTTCTACAACAGTTGGTATAGTTGCGGTAAAAGACTTGATTGCAGTTTCATGTGGTGCCGTATTTATGGGTGCAAATACATATATCGGTAATGCTCCAAACTTTATGGTTAAGTCGATTGCAGAAGAAAATAAAATCAAGATGCCTAGTTTCTTTGGATACATGGCATGGTCACTTGCAATATTAATTCCTACATTCATTATTGACACATTGATATTCTTCTTATAATGCAACAATTAAACAAATAATTAAATAAACAATTAAAAAGTCCGGACACATTTCTATATGAAATGGGCTCGGATTTTTTTGTTAGCTAGACACTACATCATTGAACAGTCAATATGTATAAATACGAAATTTAAACTTTGTATTTATATGTGTATTCTTCTTTTGATTTCAGATATAATTTCTCTTCCTCGAAAAGATAACATAAAGGAAAGTGCCAATATACTCACTATTATGCATACATAGGAAGGAATCATATATTTAATTTTATGAGCAAGAACAAAATATAGTTGGACTTGTCCAAACAAAGAGGCAATGAACAAATACCAGAGCTGATCCTCAAGACGCTGTTTAGAAACGAAGGTTATAACAATTAGTGCGAGCATTAAACCCACGTACAATATTGGCATTACAAAGTCTATGGACCATCCGTGCCAACCGGTCAAATAATCCCATGGAATAACCAACAAGGATGCTACAATAACCTGATACATTACGCATTTGGCTAAGTTCTTACGCTTGTTTATTATAAGAAGCAAACTAATCCACATACATGCAATTCCTGCAATCACAATAACAGACCAGGTCAAACGACCGGTTATCAAATGATTAATAAGCAGTGAAATCAAGCCGCCGGAAATGGATATAGCTAAAAGAAACTTGAAAATCAGATAATACTGAGAATATATGGTATATATTTGCGGGAAAACTTCGCTGTTTTCATCCCCCTCTCCGGACAATACATTGTTACACAAGGGACAATTAGCCCTATTACCAGCAATTTTCATATTGCATTTATTACAAAATTTCATTCAGAAACCACCTTCTCTTTCACAATTCTTTTTTGCAAGCGGCGTTGGGATGCATTTGGTGTATTTGTTAGGTTATTTGAAGTAATAGCAATTTCAAGTCCCATTTTCTGTAATTTTCTAAAGAAATCTTTCTGAATCTCAGTATCCATAAATGGGGAAGCAATGCTAATGTTGATATGCTCTTTGTAAGAACAGAGGGCGATATGAAACTTGTCCGTAGGGAAAAACACATCAAAGCGGTCGATATAAGGTGAAAGCTCCTCGGGCATATTTATAATACCTATATTAGATAAAGAGGCACTGATGCCGCGAGAAGAAATACTGTTAGCAATCAGCAAGGTTAATTCCTTGGTTGGAAGAGGAAGTATCTGCAAAATAATATTACGTTCGAGTGCGTTAAGAGAATTTATCCTTTTGGATAGATGTTCCTGGGTAAGCTGCTCTTTTAAGCTGGAATCCACATAAGAAACTATATCATCAAAATTCTCGCTACTGTTAGAAAAGTTATATGACGCAAATATCATTCCGAAAAAATTTCTCATGGATTCGGACTTGAAATAGTTTCTAAGATTTACAGGAATTCCGATAACTACAGGTTTTCTTTCCTGCAATTTCGACATATCATTGTGAAAAGCCTCAATAAGAATAGCGGTCAAAAGTCCCGTTATTGTAGTGTGATAAGCCTTTGCCTGAACGAGGAGCCCCTTGGTGGGAATGCTGCCTTCAATAATTTTAATGTTTCCCTCAGGGACTCTTTGACCATGGAACTGATAAGCGTTGGTAGTATTTGCAGAAGAATTTTTCGAATTTCGGCGTTTAGAAAATTTCCCAGAGTAATACTTGGCAAAGCTGTCATCTAGTTGCTGCTTTTCCGTGGCATTGTAGTCAAAAAGAGGGTCGGTATCAGAAAATTCAACAGGGTGTTGGATTTTTAGGTAATAGCAAACAAGAACCTTGAGAAACTGCAAAGCCCCTGTACCGTCTGATAGCACATGAAAAATCTCAAGATTTATTCTTTTCTTGTAATAGGTAAGCTGGAAAAGAGGGCTACGGCTTTCTCCATAATAAAATTGGGAGCAAGGCGGCTGACTTTCCAACTTTACCCTCGGTACTACCTTAGAACTTTCGAGATAACACCAAAAAAGTCCCCGTTTCAATACATATTGATAACCGGGAAACTGTATTAATGTAGATTCTAAGGCTGATTGCAAGTCAGCTTCCTTTATATTTTCATATAACTGGCAACTAAAACGAAATACTTTTGCGTTACCCTTTCTTGCAACAGAAGAGTACAATTTGCCGGCGTTGTCTAATTTTTTCCATTTTTTTGTATGTTCTTTAGTCATAAATATTTCCTTATAATCTATAAATGGCAAGAATTTTTTGCCATTCAAAAAAATTTAAAATAATTTTATTTTAAATATAATAGTAGCCTACTGTTAAAAAAGTATCTTGTAATTTAATAAGTGAATCATTCTATCATAAAAATTGTTTTTAAATTAGTATTAATCTTTATTTAAAAAATTATTAATATGTTCATAAGCTATTTTTACTTGATCAAAAGCCTTTGGAAGGACAATAAAACCGTGAATAGCATCGGGAATTCTATAAATTTCCACAAAATTTCCTGCTTCCTTAAGCTTTTTACCATAATATTCACCCTCATCACGCAAAGGATCAAATTCAGCCGTTATTATCAAGGTTTCTGGCTGATTTTCAAAACTCTTTGCAAGAAGAGGCGCAAAATACGGATTTTGATAATCATCTTCGCTTCCCACGTAAAGATCCATATAATCGCGAATCCTTTTGGAGGTTAGCAAATAATCAGTACCATTTTCTATAATGGAAGGAAACGGTGAATTTTCGCTGTGATCATTATTTGTTGAAGGATAAATAAGTATTTGCTTCTTTGGCAAAAATTTTCCTTTTTCCCTAGCCATAAGTGAAACCACAGCCGCAAGATTACCGCCGGCGCTGTCACCAATTAAAGTAATATCATTTGCATCTACATTTAATAAATGTGCATACTCAAAAATTTCTTGAGCAGCCATGTAACAGTCCTCCACAGCTGCAGGAAATTTATATTCTGGCGCTAACCTGTAATCTACTGAAATAACTACGTGCTGAGTTTCCTTTGCCATTAGGGCGCAAACCTTAGAATAGCTATTTATATCACCCTTCACCCAACCACCACCGTGAAAGAAAAGAAGAATTGAGTATTCTCCCGGCAGGGCATTTTTATTAGGTAAAAAAATTCTTACAGGGATTTCATGAGAACCTACAGAAATACTGTGATCCCAAAACGTATAAGATTTCCGAGTTTTTCGTTTCCTGCTTTTACTATTCAAAATCCTATTCGAACCTCTGAGATTTCGGACAATCCCCTTTGTTGGAATTTTTGAACCGCCTAAACGACGCTCAAGCTTATATGTTTTTTTTATATCTATGTCAGTGCTTGAAAGAACCTTCAGCGCGGATTTTACCAATTTATTAATTGCCATAGAAACCTCCTATTGTTCAAACTGCTGTCTATGCTAGAAGTATATTAACAATGCTTAGCCAAACACCGTGTTAAGCTTGAAACGTACTAAACTTTCTGGTGGCGTTTAAGTATTTCATTAATATACCCATATTGGCATAATAAAATGAATACCTATCATCTTTTTTTACTTGAATTAAATCCGCCTCTACAAGCTTCTTGATGTGCTGTGATATGGTGGCTTGTGAATAGTTAAAAGCTGCAACAACATTTTTATTGCAAACAGGCACCATTTCTTTATTACATTTCATTATAAAATGATAGATTTTGATTCTTGCTGGGTGAGCTAAGGCATCGGAAACCTGAGCTACTAGTAATATTTCTTCTTCTTGCATGTCATCTGATTCTTTTCTGATTCTCATTTTCTTCCTCCATGGATATTGACGAATTACCTTAAAAAATTAGCTTTTGTCATTGCTAAAGTTAAATAATTAAGCAATTAAGCAATTAAGCAATTAAGCAATTAAATTGTTTAATGCCGATATACATTCTATCATTTGCAACCTTCTTCGTCAATAAATTTACCGTTTTTCTAGAAATATTTTACTATTTCTGATGTGTGTGTACGATGCGGATGGAAAAAAATATTTGGATTTTTGTGCGGGATGGGGTGTAGTTAGTACGGGATATAATCACCCTCAAATAATTGAAGCGGTTTGTAATCAGATGAAAGAGCTTTCGTTTACCAGCCTTTGTTCAATGATTAGCAGTAAAAGCGTTGAGTTAGCAGAGATGCTAATAAAGGCAACACCGGGAGATTTTGAAAAAAAGGTATGGTTTGGACATTCTGGCTCTGATGCGAATGAATTTGTTGCGAAAATACTACCGCTGGCAAGCGGAAAACCACGTTTGCTAACTTTCGTAGGTTCTTATCATGGGCAAACCATGGGATCTTATGCTATGTCGGGACATCCGGCTCAAGGACAATTTATTGGTGGCGGAAATGTAACTAAAATACAGTATCCATATTGTTATAGATGTTCTTTTGGAAGAAAACAAGATGAATGTGGGTTGTTCTGTTTAAAATATATTGAGGAATACATTTTTAAAGCCGTTGCTTATCCGGATCAGGTGGGCGGAGTAATCGTTGAAGCAATACAATGTGATGGCGGAGATGTAGTTCCTCCAGACGGATATTTAGAAGGATTGCAAGAAATATGCAGAAAAAACAATATTTATTTTTTAATAGATGAAGTTAAGATTGGGATAGGTAGAACGGGCAAACTATTTGGTTTTGAAAATTGGAATCTTGAACCGGATGCAATTATCATAGGTAAGCCTATTGGAAGTGGTCAACCTTTGAGTGCAGTAGTAGGGCGGAAAGAAATTATGGATGCTGGAATAGGGATGCATTTATTTACTACTGCAGGAAATCCAGTTGCATGTGCAAGCGGAATAGAAACTTTAAAAATAGTTGAAAGAGAAAAGTTACTTCAAAATGCTCAAATTAATGGTTTGTATTTTAAGAAAAAATTAGTAGAACTATCTGAGAAGTATAAAATCATAGGTGATGTAAGAGGAAAAGGCTTAGTATTGGGAGTGGAAATTGTGAAGGATATAACAACAAAAGAACCTGATGCAGATTTAGCAGCTATGATTTCTTATCGAGCCTTTGAACTGGGACTAATTTTCTATTGCGTTGGAATCTTTTCTAACGTATTGGAGTTTACTCCGCCTCTTATAATTAAAAAGGAAGATATTGATGAAGGTATCAGAATATTATCCTTGGCTATCGAAGACGTATTGGAAGGCAGATTTGATAGCAATAAATTAAGCTGTTTTGCAGGTTGGAGTATATAAAATATTCGGCTTGTGTATATTATTTGAAAAGGTGCAAAAAAATTTGCGCCTTTTGTTTGCTTATGCTATACTATAGGAGAGTGAGAAATGTGGATGTAAGAAAAGGTGAGAGAATGAACGCAAGACAACTGGAAAAAATAGTAGGAGAATTGGCAAATGTTGTAGCAGAAGGTATACATATTGTATCTGCAGATGGTAAAAGCATATTTTACAATCATGCCATGGAAAACCTAGAAAAAACCAAAAGAGAAGATGTAATAGGAAAACCCTTCAGAGAGGTTTTTTCACATATTCCAATAGAAGAAAGCACGTTACAAAGAGCCCTTATACACAATGAAGCGACAAGGAATCAGGTACAAACCTATCTGAACCAAAATGGTAAAGAAGTAACCACTGTTAACTCAACTATCCCCGTTATAGATTACGAGGGAAATACCATAGCGGCCATAGAAGTTGCCAAGGATATTACAGACATTAAAAAAATGTCAAACACAATATTAGAATTGCAAAACGAGACTATTTCCAAAGGGGAAGCCTCTGGTAGACCAATAGCGGAGCCTACAATCAAAAGGTATACATTCGAGAATTTGATAGGGGAAAGTAAACCCTTCAAAGCAATGATAGAAAGAGCAAAAAGAGCTTCGAAAAGCGGTGCTTCCGTATTTATTTACGGAGAAACAGGTACAGGTAAGGAACTTGTAGCGCAAAGCATACATTTTGATAGTATAAGAAAAAGCAAACCGTTTTTGGCACAGAACTGTGCGGCATTACCGGAGAGCTTGTTAGAAGGAATACTATTTGGAACAGCAAAAGGAGGCTTTACAGGAGCGGTAGACCGAGCGGGACTCTTTGAGCAAGCTAGCGGAGGCACACTATTACTAGACGAAGTCAGTGCAATGCCGTACGACCTTCAAAGCAAGCTACTTAGAGTATTGCAGGAGGAATACATAAGAAGAGTGGGAGGAACCAAGGACATTCCCATAGATGTAAAAATTATTGCAACAGTAAATGAAAGCCCGCAAGAGCTTATAGAAAGCGGTAAACTGCGAAAAGATTTGTATTACAGGCTGAACATAGTAAATATAAGCATTCCATCACTTAGGGAACGAAAGGATGACATCCCTCTTTTAGTAGATAGTTTTATTCGAAAACACAATGAAAGATTTGAAAGAGAAATTTGGATGGTGTCTGAAAATGCTATGACTAAGCTAATGGAGTATGATTTCCCCGGGAATATTCGTGAACTTGAAAACCTTGTAATGTCAGCGGTTTCACTTGCAGATAACGAGCATGTTCTTACAGAAAAGCTTTTGCAAATACCTACTAATAAAGAAGAGATTAAAAATTTGAATCTTGGATATTCTTTAGGAAAAATAGGATTGGAGGAATATTTATCTACTCTTGAGACCAATATAATAAAGGAAGCTTTAGCAGACAATCATGGCAATATTTCAAAAGCAGCGGATCAATTAGGCATCAAAAGACAGACTTTACAGCATAAATTGAAGAAAATAGGGCGATAATAAAAATGCAAGAGACCCAAATCAGGAAAAGCTTGCAAAGAATTCAGAAAATTGACCCAAATTGTGTTAAAATGCAAAATAATTTGCAGACAAAATGCAAATTATTTTGCAGAAATATGTTGATTGTGCGAATCTATATAATATTGGAGGAACGCTGTTGTTAGTAAAAACAAAATTATCAAAACAAATTCAATTAAAATTCAAAAAAAACACAAATATTATATTTTTTTGTGTTTTTTTGCGTATAGAAAGTGATTGGCATGAAAGTTGCTTTATATATTAATGGTTGCAGGAGGGCTTGCAACTATTACATCTAGAGTGCCTTTCAAAAGGATGTTTTAAACTAATATAAGTTTGTCAGACGGACTTATATTAGGACAAGACTTCTAAAGGAGGCTAAAGTTATTAAATTATAAATTAAATATTAAGATGAAAAGGAGAAAAAAGATTATGCAAAATGTAAAAGTAATTATTTGGGGTCTTGGTGCAATGGGCGGCGGAATGGCTGACATGCTTCTTAAGAAAGAGGGAGTTGAAATTGTTGGTGCTGTAGGTAGAGGCGCAAAGATTGGTAAATCAATGTTCGATTATATCAAAACTGACAGAGGAAACAGACCTGACGTATTAATCGGAGACTTCAAAGACGTTATTAAACCAGGTGCTGCTGATATCGTTCTAGTTTGTACAGATTCATTCACAAAGAACGTATTTGAAAAATTAGAGTTCATTATGAACCAGAAAATCAACGTTATCACTTCAGCTGAAGAAATGGCTTATCCTCAGGCTCAGAATCCTGACTTAGCTAAGAAATTAGATGAAATCGCAAAGGCTAATGGCGTATCATGCCTAGGAACAGGAATCAACCCTGGCCTTATCATGGACTTACTAGTATTAATCATGACTGGTTGTATGGAAGACGTTGAGCATATCGTTTCAAGAAGAGTTAACTCATTATCACCATTTGGACCTGCTGTAATGGAAGAACAGGGAATAGGTGTTACTGTAGATGAATTCAAGAATGGTCACTTAGCTGGTCACGTTGGATTTGCAGAATCAATGGGAATGATTGCTGATGGTATTGGTTGGAACATCGATAAGTTTGAACAGTCAATGGAACCAATTGTTACAGATGTTGACAGAAAATCACCTTATGGCTTTGCAAAAGCTGGAAATGTTGCAGGTGTTGCAATGAAGGCATTTGGATATACAGATGGCAAATTAATGATTGAAATGGATCACCCTCAGCAGATCGAACCTGAACAGGTTGGAGTACAGACTGGTGACTATGTAATCATTAAGGGAACTCCTGCAATCAACATGGTAAATAGCCCAGAGGTTGAAGGCGGAATCGGAACTATCGCTATGTGCGTAAACATGATTCCTCAGGTTATCAACGCAAAGCCTGGTCTTCACACTATGTTAACTCTTCCAATTCCAAGAGCTATCATGGGAGATATGAGACAGTTTATCGACGAAGAAATGAAAATCGTAAAATAGTTTAAACACTATTGAATTAAGATTTTAAAGTCTCAAGGAGAGCTTGTGTCTTTACAAAACAAAATTAAAATAAAAGCAGCAAGGCACTTTTGACAGAATCGGAAGTGTCTTGCAATTCATAATAAATAAAAATGTAATTAACTGTAAGGTTAAGTTGCATAATAATTGAATCGAGGTAAAAAAATGGTTAAAAAAGGTGAATGGGTTAGAATCCACTCAACTGTGCTTGAGGCAGCTGAAAGAACTGCAAAGATTCCAGATGATACAAAAGCATGCCCACTTGAGATGTGGACAAAAGGGTTTTTACAAGAGGATGCTGAAATAGGTGATATAGTTACAGTAAAAACTGCAGCTAATCGTTTGGAAAAGGGAACTCTTATTGAAGTAAACCCATATTGGAAACATAATTATGGTAAATTTATTCCTGAGTTGGTTCATATTGATAGTCAGTTAAGAGAAATCATGTTCGGAGGTGGCAAATAATGGGATTAGCAAAAGATTATGATTCCGTAATGGGAAGATCTAATGAAATTATGAAAAGGGCTCTTGGCTTGGATTATGAGGAGTTTGAGTCTGGTTCAATTGCATTTGATTACGAAACTTTGATGAAATCAACTGGATATACATTAGATGAAGTTACAAAAATTCAGTCAAGAACAGGTGTAGGTAATACTCCTTTATTGGAACTAAAAAACTTATCTGCTCTTTCAAGGAAATATGCAAAACCAGGATATGGTGCAAGAATTTTTGCTAAAGATGAAGCAGCAAACCCATCCGGAAGTTTTAAGGCTAGAAGAGCAGCTTGTGCTGTAGCTCATGCTAAGAAATTAGGATACAAAGGCGTTATTGCAGCTACATCCGGAAACTATGGTGCAGCGGTAGCATCTCAAGCAGCAATGCAGGGATTAGAATGCGTTATCGTTCAGGAATGCTATGACTCTCATGGTGTAGGACAACCTGAAATCGTTGAAAAAGCAAGAAAATGCGAAGCTTTTGGAGCAGAAGTTGTTCAGCTTACAGTTGGACCTGAACTATTCTATTCATTCTTGTCAATTATGGAAGATACAGGATATTTTAATGCTTCATTATACTCACCATTTGGTATCGCTGGTGTAGAAACATTGGGATATGAAATTGCTATGCAGTGTCGTGAACTTCTTGGAAAAGACCCTGACATGGTTGTTTGTACAAATGCAGGCGGCGGAATGATGACAGGAACAGCTCGTGGTATGATTAAGGCTGGCGCTACAGATACTAAATTTGTTGGAGCTTCTATCGATCTTACAGGACTGCACATGGCATCAGATAAGCAGTTTAACTTAAAGTCATGTACAACTGGTCATACTGGATTTGGTGTTCCATATGCTACAGATCCGGACCATTCAGATGTTCCTAGAAGTGCTGCAAGACCACTTCGTTATATGGATCGTTATGTAACAGTAACACAGGGCGAAGTTATGTATATGACTGAAGCTCTTGCAAATCTGGAAGGTATCGAAAGAGGACCTGCAGGAAATACTGCATTAGCAGCAGCATTCTCACTAGCTCAGGAACTTCCTGAAGATGCAGTACTTGTTATCAGCGAGACTGAATACACAGGTGCTGGTAAGCATGTTCAGCCACAGTTATCATTTGCAAGAGATAATGGTATTGATATTCACTTTGGCGATCCTAATGAGGACAAGCCGGGCGTAAATATCGTATTGCCAAAGGACCCAAGCTACATCAAGTGTAAAGATGCTGACATAAATCACTTCAGAGCTTCCTTAATTAAGAGAGCTTCCAAGAAACATGAAGGCACTCCAACAGCTGCTGACTTAGAATTCCTTGCAGTAGAAACAAAAACAGATGTTGCATTTGTAAAAGAAGTATTAGGACTATAATTTTAGAAAAAATAAAGCAAAACCAAAGATGTAGGCTTCAAGGGAAACCGCAATAAATTGGAGCCTACACCTTATTAATCCGAAATTAAAAGATTATAAAAAGATTATAATAAGGAGAAAAAAGGATGGAAAGAAAAGACGATTTTGCAGAACGCAGAAAACACATTGCAAACCTTTCAGACGCAGAATTATATGACAGATTCTGGGAGTTAACAGCTAAGGTTGTTGATCCGCTATTAGAGCTTGGCAAAAAAAATACTACTCCTTCAGTAGAAAGAGCAGTTCTTTTGAGAATGGGTGTTTCATCACTTCAGTCAAAGCCAATCGTTGAAGGCTGCATGGACAGAGGACTAATGGGCAAAGGCGCAGGCCACGTAGTATATAAGTTATCAAAAGCTAAGAACATCTCAATCCCTGAAGCAGCAGCAATGCTTGCAGAAGGCAAGGCTTGGGATGAAGCTGTAGCATTATTTAAATAAGGAGGGACTTAAAGATGACAGAATTAAAGTACAATGAGAAACTGGATATTGAAAACATCCTTAAGGACCTTGACAAATATGAGCCAAGAAGAAAAGGATGGGTTTGGAGAAAGCCTGTAGAAAATTTAAAAATGGGACCTTTCACATACAAGGATGCAACCGAACCATTGAAGCAGAGTGTACCACTACCTCCTGCTAAATATTTTAACAACATCGACCCACAACCGGCTCCTGTTATCACTACTGAAATCGCTTCAGGTAGATTTGAAGACGACATCAGAAGAATGAGAATGGCAGCTTGGCACGGTGCAGACCATATCATGGTAATCAGAACTGCTGGACAGTCACACATGGACGGTCTGATCGAAGGTACTCCACAGGGTATCGGCGGTGTTCCAATCACTAGAAAACAAGTTAGAGCTCAGAGAAAAGCTCTAGATATGATAGAAGATGAAGTAGGTAGACCAATTAACTACCATTCATATGTTTCCGGCGTTGCAGGTCCGGACGTAGCTGTAATGTTTGCTGAAGAAGGTATCAATGGTGCTCACCAGGACCCTCAGTACAACGTACTTTACAGAAACATTAACTGCGTAAGATCTTTCGTAGACGCTTGCGAATCAAAGAAAGTATTAGAATGGGCTGAAATTGCACAGATAGACGGAGCTCACAATGCTAATGCAACAGCTAGAGAAGCATGGAAGGTAATGCCAGAACTTATCGTTCAGCATGCAATCAACTCATTATTCTCAGAAAAAGTTGGTATAAAGCCAGAGAATATTTGCTTGTCAACAGTACCTCCAACAGCTACTCCAGCACCATGTGTATATATGGACCTTCCATATGCAGTAGCACTTAGAGATTTCTGCAGAAGATATAGAATGAGAGCACAGATGAACACTAAGTACATCGACTCTTCAGCTAGAGAAGCAACAGTAACTCATGTATTGAACATGCTTATTTCAAAGCTTACAAGTGCAGATATTCAGTCAACAATTACTCCTGACGAAGGAAGAAACGTTCCTTGGCATATCTACAATATGGAAGCTTGCGATACAGCTAAACAGACATTAATCGGTCTTGATGGCTTAATGGAAATGGTTGAACTAAAGAAAGATGGTCCATTAATTGAAAAATCAAGAGAAATCAGAGAAAGAGCTTGTCTGTTCATGGAAGAAATCGTTGAAGTAGGTGGATACTTCCAGGCAGTACAAGAAGGATTCTTCGTAGACTCCGCAATGTACCCAGAAAGAAACGGCGACGGTATCGCAAGAAAGATTGAAGGCGGTATCGGATACGGATTCGTTTATGAAAGAGACGAAGACTACATGGCTCCGGTAACTGCTCACTATGGATACAACAACGTGGCACAGTAC
>CAZWCK010000006.1:4664-20269 GCA_964632625.1 uncultured Oscillospiraceae bacterium | reverse complement strand
GAGGCTATACGCCGGAAGCCATTCGTGATTTCTGTGAAAGAATAGGTGTGTCAAAAGCAAACAGCCTGGTAGATGTTTCTCTTCTTGAGCACTGTGTTAGAGAAGATCTTAAGACGAAGGTAGAAAGCCGCAATGTGGTAGAAAACCCTATTAAGGTGGTTATTACAAATTACCCAGAGGATACGCAAGAAAAGGTAGAAATAGAGAATAACAAGGAAATTCCGGAAATGGGTAACAGAATGGTGCCATTTTCTAGGGAACTTTGGGTAGATGCAGAAGACTTTATGGAGATTCCTGTAAAGAAGTACTTTCGATTATTTCCGGGCAATGAGGTTAGATTTAAGGGAGCTTATTTTATTACTTGTAATGAAGTTGTCAAAAATGAAGATGGTACAATTAAGGAACTACTATGTACTTATGATCCGGAAACAAAGAGCGGCAGTGGATTTGAGGGCCGTAAGGTAAAAGGTACAATTCATTGGGTAGAGGCAAAGACCGCTGTAAAAATAAAAATCAGGGCATACGATTATCTGATGGTTGAAGATGAGAAGGGCGAAAACATAATAAATCCTATATCTGTAAAAGAGCTTGTAGCTTATGGAGAACCGTCTCTTGCAGAGGCAAAGGCCGGAGAAAGCTTTCAGTTTTTCAGACATGGATATTATATTGCAGATTCAAAGCTTACAACAGATACCGAAAAAGTATTTAATAGAATTGTAGACTTGAAGAGTAGTTGGAAAAAATAAAAAATTAGTAATAATGTGAGAACTGTCTCAATTTAATATGCTAAACATTAGATATTCAGTAAAAAATAGAAATGGTTACTTAGTGGGAGCATGAATAATAACTGGGACAGTTTTTTCTATAAAAAAGTTAGGCTATGGCGGCATCTAATTTAGATTCAAAATTTTTCAGACAGGATTCTAACTTTGAATTTATTTGGATTTCAGTCATGGAGGAAACTACGGATGCAGATTTGCTTCCCATGGACAGGTCACAACCAGCCTTCAGTGAAATTGCTTCACACAATTCAGCGGAAGAAGCGTGAAGCTGCATAAATCCCAAAGTGCCGGCAAGGCCTTTGATTGAATGGGAAAGCCGATAAGCCTCCTGAAATTCAGAATTGTCTAGTAAAACTAAGATTTCTGAAACTGAATTGGAATAATTATCTTTGAATTTTTGCACATGTTTTGAATATAATTCTGTACTTCCACCCAAATTTCTAATTCCCAAATTCCTTTCATCTGAATTATTCATTTCCAAATTACTATCTACGGAATTGATTTTATCTTTATTTTCAGTTTTAGAAGTGTTAGAGTTTAAATAAGGTAGCAATGAAGCACACAAATCAGTAAATCTTACAGGTTTGATGACAAAGGCAGCTATAGTTGACTTATATGTTTCAATTGTTTCAGGCGATATACTAGTTGCGGTAAGAGCCAAGATGGGAGCTTTGCAATGAAGCTGGTGCTTTATCAACTCTGAAGCGGTGTAACCATCCATTACGGGCATATGAATATCCATTAGTATTATGGAATAGTAGTCATCTGTTTCATGACCATGACACATTTTTACGGCTTCTTCACCATTTTTGGCATGATCACAAACTAGATTTACATCATTGAGCATACTTTCCAAAACCTCAAAGTTTATATCAACATCCTCTGCAACCAATACACGTCTTCCTTGTCCATCAACTACAATTGCCCCCTCACCTTGTATTAAATCCAAGTTACTGGAAATATCAGATTTGGGAACATGAATAGTAAAATAGAAGAAGGATCCAACACCTTCCTCGCTTTCTATCCAAATTGTACCGCCCATATTTTCAATAATATATTTTGAAATGGACAAACCTAATCCTGTACCTGTTTGAGTTTTTGTAAGAGAATTATCAATCTGAATAAAATCATTGAAAAGCAGAGGCAAATTTTCCTTTGATATACCGATACCTGTATCGCTTACGCAAAATTTGAGGGTAGCATTTTTGTCGTCTTCATATATAGTAGATACTGAAATCTTTATATGACCAGTTTCGGTGAATTTGACGGAATTTGAAATTAGGTTAAAGAGGACTTGCATAATTCGTAATTTGTCTATTTCGATGCATAGAGTTTCATCAAAATTATATTCGGTTATAAAGGTAAGCCCCTTATTGTGGATTTGTTCAGACCATATTCCTTCTAATCTATCCAAAACAGATAGCAATGAGGTGTTCGAGGGACAAAAAGTAAAGTGTCCAGTTCTGATTTTTGTTAAATCCAGAATATCATTGACCAGTGAAATCAATAGATCTGACGAAACGTTAATTTTTGAAACAAGATTCTTTTGCCGGTCTGACAATTCAGTGTTTTCCAGCATATGAACCAAGCCTGTGATTGCATTTACAGGGGTTCTTATTTCATGGGAAACATTTGCGATAAAAAAATTTCTGGTGCGCGAAAAGAACTCCTCTTGTGTGCATGTGGTATGGTGAAGATATAGAGCAGTCATGGTGATGGAGGCTAGCATAAGTATAAGAAGAAGAATTGAAATCTCTAGGACCTTGTAGCTAAAGATAATAAACTGTGGGTAAACAAAAAGAAGCATGCAGCATCCGGTAAGTAAAATTGAAATAAGTATATTTAGGCTAAGTAGTAGTTTAAATGAATTAGATGTTTTGTGCATATTGCTTCCTCCAAATTGTATGATATCTTCTGATAGTAGTCCTAAAAAGCTTATTTGTAAAGGTTAGGTAACAAATGGTGTCATAATGTGACAGTAAAAAAAAAATAAACGCTTGCTATATACAAAAAAATATGGTAAAATATGTAAATATATAAAAAACAAACAAAACAGGAGAAAGTGTTAATGACACAAATGTTAGATGAAAACATATTAGAGTTAGTAAAAATAATTTCAGAGATAGCGCTTGCAATTGGAACAGGTATTGTAGGGGGTAATGCTGTTGTTTATGCCTTCAATCATTTTCCGGCAAAATGGTTGTGCGATTATAATGAGGAACCTTCGCCAGAATTACTGGATGATAGCAGACAACGATTAAATAGTTATCCGTGGAAGATGCTATTTTCTATGGTCTATGTAGTGCTTGCTATATATTTATTTACAAATAATTTAATGTATGGTATTCCAACATTTATGGCACTATGGTTGTTAACAGAAATTTCTATTGCAGATGTCAAATACGGTATAGTACCGGATCAGTTAGTGCTTATGCTTGCTATAACTGCAATTGGATTTTTACCCTTTGAGAATTCACCTAGGGACATGTTTTTAGGCGCTTTGCTTTCGGGCGGAAGTATGCTAATTGTAGCTATCGGAGGAAAAATTATTTTTAGTAAAGATGTATTAGGTTTTGGAGATGTCAAGCTACTGGCGGCCGTAGGACTGATATCGGGTGTAACTGGCGCTGCATTAATATTGGTGGGAACTTCATTTTTAAGCTGCTTAGTATATGGAATGAAAATAATAACTAATAAAATAAAAAGAGGTGATTATCAAGCATTAGCTCCGTTTATTTCTATAGCTTCTGCCGCTTTTATAATTTTCAGAGGGCAAATATAAAGCTGAAATTAAAAAAAATAACAAAATATTCAGAAAACTCTTGCTTTTTATTTTTGCCTGTGCTATACTCAAAATAGGTTAAGGGAAAGCAAAGTATAGGTTGGTTAAACCTAACGTGCTTTTAATATATAAGGTCGAAGGGCTTTGAAAGAGAAGGGGGTGGGTCCGCCAGAAATGTTTAATTATGTCGTATAACACCAGTCAACAAGTATGGTTGACTGGTGTTATTTTTTGAAAAAAGCGGATATTTTATATGCAATTAAAAAACAAGTGAGAATTCTACAAAAATATTATCTTTTTTCAAAGAAATAAGGTATAATAATATGTTAGCCAAATTCAAAAAATAATAGAAAAAATGATAAAGAGGAAAAGGTGAAAACATGATAACAAGTAAACAGAGAAGCTATTTAAGATCCCTTGCAAATATGCTGGAACCAACAGTATTTATCGGAAAAGCAGGGCTTACTGAAAATATAATAAAAGAAATGGAGATTGCTTTTGAAGCAAGAGAGCTCGTGAAAGTTAAAATACAAGAAGGTTGTGACTTGAAGGCTAAGGATGTGGCAAATGATGTTGCAGAAAAAACAAAGTCTGAATTTGTACAGGCAATAGGAAGAAAATTCACCTTGTATAGACGATCAATAGAAAATAAACAGATAGAATTATAACTTCAAAAATATCCTTGTGTGAAAAATATTGGAATATGGTATGAGAAATATATTGATAACAATAGAATATGACGGAACGGGTTTTTGCGGATGGCAGAAACAACAAGACAAAAGAAGCGTTCAAAGTGAAATAGAGAAGGCACTGTCAATAGTGTGTGCCTGTCCTATCAAGATTAACGGGACAAGCAGAACTGATGCAGGAGTTCATGCCATTGGACAAAGGGCAAGCTTTTCAGGAGATTTTAAAATACCAACAGACAGGATAATTATTGCTGTAAATAATATTCTGTCAGGGGGAATGAATTCTGTTAGAAATGTTGGAGATGTTCATATTACCAAAATAGAGGACGTACCTCCTAAATTTCATGCAAGGTTTGATGCAAAAGGAAAGAAATATATTTATAAAATTGTCAACACCGAAACCATAAATGTTTTTAACCGCAATTTTGTCTACTATGTGAGAACACCTTTAAATGTGGAACTGATGAAACAAGGAGCACAGTACATATTGGGTACGCATGATTTCAAGTGCTTCCAAGCATCAGGCGGAGAAGAAAAAAAAACCACGGTGAGGACTGTTTTTAACCTGCAGATTTCTGAAAGCATCAATTTTCAGGGAGAAAAGCAAATAACTATTGAAATTTTGGGAGATGGTTTTCTTTATAATATGGTTAGGATAATAACCGGAACCCTAGTGGATGTCGGAAGAAACAAAATTTTGCCAGAAGAAATTAAGAATATAATTGAAAGCGGAGACAGACAAAAAGCAGGGCATACGGCACCGCCACAAGGTCTATATCTTGCGGAAGTATATTATTAGTGATAAAATAGATAAATGGTCTTAATATGTCAAGTTAATTGCTTAAGAAAAGACCTAAGGAGGAATATATGCAAAGACCAAGTTGGGATGAATATTTTATAAAAATGGCTGAACTTGCAGCTACACGCTCAACCTGTATTAGAAGACAGGTGGGGGCAGTGATTGTAAAGGATAAGAGAGTAATTACGACTGGATATAACGGTGCACCGAAAGGAATTGAACACTGTGAAGATAGGGGAGGATGTCTGAGAGAACAAATGGGTATCCCTTCAGGAGAAAGACATGAGCTTTGCATAGCGCTTCATGCAGAACAAAATGCAATTATTCAAGCAGCTACATTAGCTCAGAGCATAGAAGGAGCAACTATCTATGTAACTCATCAGCCTTGCGTAATTTGTTCAAAGATGATAATAAACGCAGGAATAAGGCGAATTGTTGTAAAGGAAGGATATCCTGATGATCTAGCAGTGAAGTTATTGGAAGAAGCAGGATTAAAAATTATAATGTTAGGGGATTTGAAGTAGAAATGATGTTTTTAATAGTATTTGTGGTAGCATTTGTTATTTCTTTTGGATGTTCACCTTTAGCAATTAAAATTGCGCCAAGAATTGGTGCTGTGGACATTCCAAAGGATGAACGGAGAATGCATACAAAGCCTATGCCGAGATTTGGCGGAATGGCAATATTTATTGGTACTACAGTGGCATTAATAGTTGCAACTTGGGTGATTTTACCCATGTTTGAGCAGCAATTTTCAATTAAATACCCGGATGCTTATATGTTTGACCAACCGGTTTCAAAGATGCCGGGAGTAATTGTTGGTGGGGTACTTATATATATTTTGGGAGTAATAGATGATTTGAGGGGGATGCCTGCAAAGGTAAAATTTCTAGGACAGGTAGGGGTTGCCTGTGTGTGTTATTTTATGGGGGTAAGAATCCATTTCATAACAAATCATTTTGGACTATTGGGGCTTGAAAATAGCCATAGTTATTTTTATGGACTTTTTTGTTTTGTAATCACAGTTCTCTGGATAGTAGGGATTACTAACACGGTAAACCTTATAGATGGTCTTGATGGCCTTGCAGCGGGAGTAGCAGCAATAGCGTCAATCTGCCTTGCTTATACGGCCTATATACACGGATCATATTTGGCAGCACTTGCAATGCTGGCATTAGTTGGAGCGACTTTAGGATTTCTGCCCTTTAATTTTCATCCTGCAAAAATATTCATGGGTGATGGAGGTTCCTTGTTTTTGGGGTATATATTGGGTACCTTGTCAATAGTAGGCCCGATGAAGAGTGCGACAATTATGGCTACCATAGTGCCCGTATTGGTATTGGGGCTACCTATTTTTGACACTGGATTTGCCATACTCAGAAGACTTGCGAATCACAGACCGATAATGGAAGCAGATAAAGGTCACTTGCACCATCGCTTAATGGCAGCGGGACTAGGTCAGAGAAGGACTGTTTTGACATTGTATGGAATAAGTGGAATAATGGGTATTGCGGCAGTTTTATTTTCTAGGGATTTATTCGTAGAAACCTTGGGACTTCTGGCAATTACAGTAATGTATATTTATATTTTTTTGACTGATGCAAATACTTGGAAACTGAAATTAAATCCAGTTAATATTGCGAGGGAAGAAAAACGAAACGAGAGAAAATGCAAAGATGGAGGTAACAAATGAAAGTTTTATCGGTTTTTGGAACAAGACCGGAAGCCATAAAAATGGCGCCATTGGTGAAAAAATTACAAGAGGATAGTGAAATCACGTCAGTTCTTTGTGTGACGGCACAACATAGAGAAATGTTGGATCAGGTATTAAACCTGTTTCAGCTAATACCTGATTATGATTTGAACATAATGAAGCCAAATCAGACTATAAGTCAAATTACAGCAAATGTTATCAAGGGTATTGAAGAGGTAATACAAAAAGAGAACCCTGATGTAGTCTTAGTTCACGGAGACACTACCACAACCTTTGCAACGGCTCTAGCAACATTTTATCAGCAGAAAAAGATAGGACATGTGGAAGCAGGACTAAGAACGTACGACAAATATTCTCCTTATCCTGAAGAGATGAATAGAGTATTGACAGGACATATGGCTGATTTTCACTTTGCACCTACTGTCAGAAATAAGGACAACCTTCTTAGAGAAACAATTCCGGAAGAAAACATTTATATTACGGGAAACACGGTTATTGATGCCCTGATTACTGTGGCCAATAAGCCTTATCAATTTGAAGATGCAACTCTTAAGAAGTTGGATTTTGATCAAAAAAGAGTTATAACAGTGACTTGCCACAGAAGAGAAAATTTAGGTGAAAACATGCAGCATATTTTTGGAGCAATCAGAAGGATAGCCAAAGAGTTTGCCGATGTAGAAGTGGTTTATCCTATACACATGAACCCTAAGGTTAGAGCAATTGCAAAAGAAATTCTTGACGGAATTACAAATGTTCATCTTATAGAGCCTTTGCAATATCAACCTTTTGTAAACTTAATGGCAAAGTCATACTTTATAATTACAGATTCAGGTGGAATGCAGGAGGAAGCACCTTCTCTTGGAAAACCAGTGTTAGTTGTAAGAAGGGAAACTGAAAGGCCAGAGGCAGTAGAAGCAGGAACGGTAAAGCTTGCTGGAGTTGATGAACAGAATATTTATACTTTGGCAAGAGAATTATTGACAGATGAAGTTAAATATCAGGAAATGGCTCATGCAGTAAATCCTTATGGCGATGGCCATACCTGCGAAAAGATTATTGATATATTAAAGAAAAAACTGTTATAGAAAATGCAGAACAAGAAATTATAGCAGCAAAAAAAATATAAAAAATAAGCAAATTTGTTATGTTTCTTAGGGTAAGGATACTGTGAATTAGAAGCTTTTGTTGGAAAAATATACGCAAATACAACAGTTTTTAGCTCTTCGGAAAAAAATAATATAAAAAAACATAAATGAAGTAAAGGATAAACATTGGAAATCCAATAAGTTTATCCTTTTTTAAAAGCAATTTCCAAATTTTCAGAAGATTTATTTATTAACTTCTATTTACATTTGAAAATAAAGGCGTATAATATTGTTTATGCAACAAAATAGTACACTGGGCTTAAATTGTACTTTAGGAAAGGAAAAAAATTGTTGGAATATTTTTGGGGATCATTGGCGGGTATAGCATACGGTTGTTTGGTAGGCGCTTTCAAATACTTCATTTTGTGGAGGGGTGTGTTAAATCCAAAGAAGGAAAAACCGGTAACAGATAAAATGGTTTATATACGGATGATGATTAGTTTTGTAATCAACTTTATTACGTTGATAGTAACATACTTTGTCAGAAATATTATTCCTTTTGACTTTGTGGCTTTTGCCGTGACAACAGCTTTAGCACTTAGTTTTTCAGGCAGATTTTTTCCAATTAGTAAAATATTATCCCAGAAAAATTATACTTACGGGAGGCAGTAATAATGATAGAGACTTTGAATTCATTGGGGATTACCAGTACTATGATAACCAGTATGGGAATTACCATTTTAATTTGTGCGCTTGCAATTATATCGAGCAGGCACTTGGATATGATTCCCTCCGGATTACAAAATGTGATGGAAATCGCAATTGGAGGTTTGCATGATTTTTTCAAGGATTTGATGGGCGAGTATGCATGTAGAAAGTATTTCCCCATAGTAGCAACATTGTTCTTGTACATTCTATTATGTAACTATTCTGGACTTTTACCGCTTGCGGGAAGCTTACCGGGTTTATCCGCTCCTACAAGTTCAATAAATTTTCCGGCAGGTTTGGCTATAGTGGTATTCTTTACTACTCAGATTATAGGTATTAAAGAAAGCCATGGACTTAGGTTTTACAAGCACTTAATTACTCCTTATGCATTTCTTTTTCCAATTATGTTAATAGAAGAATTCGTAAGACCATTATCACTTACACTGAGGCTTTATGGAAACATATTTGGAGAGGAAGAGGTTGTTCACTCTTTCTTTGGATTGGTACCATTGGGACTTCCGGTAATAATGCAAGCATTGAGTGTACTTATGGGAGCTGTGCAGGCATTGGTATTTTCCCTTCTTGCAGGGATTTACATAAGTGAAGCAGCAGAAAATGGTGCAGAAGAAGAGGAAGCTCGGCTTACGGTGCAAGCATAACAAATTTTAATCTGATATTCAGACAGAGAAATATTATAAAATTGGTATCTATTTTTGACCAAAGAAAATTTCTAATTCTTTGGAATAAAAATAAATATATATTAAACAGCAGAGAATGAAAGGAGAAAAAAAATGACTACAATTGCAATCGCAGCAGCATTAGCTATTGCTCTTTCCACAATTGGCCCTGGAATAGGACAGGGAATAGCATCCGCAAAAGCTTTAGAAGGTATGGCTCGTCAGCCAGAGATGGCAGGTACGCTCCGTACAAGTATGATTCTTTCCCTTGCTTTTATGGAAGCAATGACCATTTATGGGTTACTTATTGCTATACTTTTAATTAATAAGATGTAGCATTTATTATGTTTGAGGACATCCCTCAAAGACAAGGAGGGTTTATTTATGGTTGAGGCATTAGGCATCAGTTTACCGCAAATAATATTTGCTATTGTAAACTTTCTAATCCTTGTAGGCGTATTAACCAAATTTTTATACAAACCTTTTCTTGAGATGCTAGAAAATAGAAAGCAAACTATTCAGGATTCGTTTGACAATGCAGCGGCAGTAAACAAAAGAGCAGATGAAAAGCTTGCGAACTATGACAGACGTATAGCAAACCTTGAAGGCGAAGGTAGAGAAATTATTAAAAACGCTAAGATTAAGGCAGAAACTCAAGCAAAGGATATTATTGATGAGGCAAATGCAAAAGCTAATGAAATGATGATTCAGGCAGAGAAGACCATTGAACGCGAGAAGGAGAAAGCTGTTGCTGAAATGAAATCTCATGTAGCAATGCTTGCATTACTTGCAGCCGAAAAGATTCTGGAAAAAAGCATTGAAGTTGAAGGACAGGATCAAATTATTAATACTATTATTGAACAGGCAGGTATGGCGAAATGGCAGAATTAACTATTAGTACAACTTATGGAAGTGCCTTATTTCAAGCTGCCAGCGAAGTTGGTAAAAAAGAATTGATTCTTGAAGAGGCAACTCAGGTTCTTGCAATTATGGAACAGGAACCTGATTTGCGTGCCTTTATTAATACTCCTGTTTTGTCTAAGAATGAAAAAAAACGTGTTTTGGGAACAATTTTTGAAGGTAGGATATCTGACGAATTGCTGCATTTCATATATATTCTTGTTGATAAAGGCAGGACTAGACATTTTGCAAAAGCAATAAAAGCTTATAAAGATTTTCTGAATATAGAAGATGGAGTGGCTTATGGAAAAATTTATTCTGTCACTCTGCTTTCACAAGAAAGATTAGATAAGTTTGAAGAGCAAACATCAAAATTATTACAAAAAAAAGTGAAACTTGAAAACGAAATAGATGCCGGACTAATCGGAGGCATTAAAATATTAATTGAAGGAAAAATTATTGATGCATCTATAAGGAAACGACTTGATGATTTGGCAGGAACTGTTATGCAACAATAGCAGGAACTGTTAGGCAATAATAATAGACTAGAGTATTTTCCAGATTGAGACTGAAAAAATCTGAGAAGTACAGGAATTAAGAATAAAAATTGCACAGGAAATTTTATTGTAATGCAGGAGCAGTACACAAAAATTAACAAGCAAGAGAGAGGAGGGCAATAATTATGAACTTAAGACCTGAAGAAATAAGTGCTGTCATAAAAGAGCAGATCAAGAATTACAAAAATGAACTTGAAATCTCTAATTTCGGTACGGTAATCCAGGTTGGTGACGGTATTGCCAGAGTTTATGGTTTAGAGAACTGTATGGCCGGAGAATTATTAGAATTTCCCGGCGAAATATATGGCATGGCCTTGAACTTAGAAGAGGATAACGTAGGTGCCGTAATCATGGGCTCCGATAAGGAAATAAAAGAAGGCGACATAGTTAAGCCTACAGGAAAAGTTGTTGAGGTCCCTGTTGGACCAGAAATGATTGGTCGTGTAGTAAATGCTTTGGGCCAACCAATAGATGGCAAAGGGCCTATCAAAGCAGTTGCAACAAGGCCGGTTGAATATCCGGCTCCTGGCGTGCTTCAGAGAAAATCTGTAAATCAACCGTTGCAGACTGGTATAAAGGCTATAGACTCAATGATTCCTATTGGAAAAGGTCAACGTGAATTGATTATTGGCGACAGGCAAACCGGAAAGACAGCTATTGCGATAGATACCATTATTAACCAAAAGGGTGAAGACGTAATATGTATTTATGTTGCAATAGGCCAAAAGAAATCTACAGTTGCGCAACTTGTGCAGACTTTAGAAAATAAAGATGCAATGAAGTATACTATTATAGTATCAGCTACAGCAAGTGATGTAGCTCCGCTTCAGTATATAGCACCATATGCAGGATGCGCTATTGCAGAGCATTTCATGTATGAGGGAAAGGATGTTTTGATTATTTATGACGATTTATCAAAACATGCTGTTGCGTATCGTGCAATGTCACTATTGCTAAGAAGACCACCTGGACGAGAAGCTTACCCAGGAGATGTCTTCTACTTACATTCCAGATTACTTGAGAGGGCAGCAAAACTTTCAGATGATTTGGGGGGAGGGTCTATTACGGCACTTCCGATAATTGAGACTCAGGCAGGTGACGTATCTGCATACATTCCTACAAATGTTATTTCAATTACAGATGGTCAGATATTCCTTGAGACAGAATTGTTTTTCACAGGACAAAGACCGGCTGTAAATGCTGGTATATCTGTATCCCGTGTAGGTGGTAATGCCCAGATTAAAGCTATGAAGCAGGTTTCAAGCAAGATAAAGACAGAGCTTGCACAGTACAGAGAACTTGCAAGTTTTTCACAATTTGGATCTGATATTGACAAAGACACCAGAGAAAGATTGGATCATGGTATGATTTTGATGGAAGTACTGAAGCAGGGTCAATATTCACCGATGCCAGTAGAAAATCAGGTAATGATTCTCTATGCAGCTGTAAACCATCATTTATCAGATGTGGAAATTGAAAAGATTAAAATATTTGAAAGAGAATTTTGTTCCTTTATGAACACTCAATATGCAGAGGTAGGCAAGGGTATTAGGTCATCAGGAAAAATTGACGGTGGTACAGAAGAAATTCTAAAACAAGGAATTCAAGAATTTAAGAAAATATTTGTAAAAGAGTTTAATTAGAATATGTAAAATTTATTTAAAGAGAGGGGTGAGTATATGGCAGCAGGCAACATGCAGGATATCAAAAGGCGCATAAAGAGCGTAAACAGCACAGAGCATATTACTAATGCAATGAAGCTGGTATCTGCAGCAAAGCTAAGAAAAGCCAAAGCCACCTTTGAAAAAACAACTGAATACTTCCATTTCATTACAGAATCTATTTCTGAGATTTTCAATAATTCAGGAGAGATTCCCGAGCAATATCTGAAGGGAAACAGGGAAGTTGTAAATACTTGCTTTATTATCATTACTTCCTGCAGAGGACTGTGCGGTTCATTTAATTCAAATGTAATCAAACAGGCTGAGAAGGAAATAGAGGATGATCCGCAGAGATCTGTAATTATTGCAATTGGCACAAGGGGTAAGGAGTATTTTCAAAAAAGAGGTAAATACATTCACAGCGAGTATTTAGCTCCTCCCGAAAGCATTTCCTTCCTTGAGACTAAAGAAATAAGCAGACCTATTATAGATATGTACAATTCCGGAGAGATAGACGAAGTAAAACTTATCTATACTTCATATGTTAGTACTTTGGAGCAGCAGGTAAAGAGTATTACACTTTTACCTTTTGAAATTGAAACTGACCCGGAAGTTATGGGTATTGAGCAGCAAGTGGAGTATGAACCTTCGGTTACAGAAGTGTTCAACTATTTAGTACCAAAGTACGTTGAGATTATGGTTTATGGGGCAGTTGTTGAATCCGCAACCTGTGAACATGCCGCAAGACGTATGGCAATGGAGAGTGCTACAGACAATGCAAGAGATATGCTTGATAAGCTGTCCTTGTACTATAATAGAGCAAGACAATCTGCAATTACAAATGAAATCATAGAAATTGTATCCGGTTCGGAAGCATTAAAATAATTAAATGGAGGTGAGAGACAGTTGAATAAAGGAATAATACATCAGATTATAGGACCTGTTATAGATATTAAGTTTGAGGCGGATGAGATGCCTGAGCTTTTGAATGCTATAAATATTATTATAGGAGAAAAGACCATAGTTGCTGAGGTTGCCCAACATACTGGAGACGATGTTGTAAGATGTGTAGCCTTGTCATCCACAGATGGTTTGACAAGAGGTATGGAGGCTTTTGACACAGGAGCTCCAATCAGCGTACCCGTAGGGAAAGAGGTTCTTGGTAGATTGTTCAATGTAATAGGTGAGACAATTGACAACAAGGGCCCTGTAAACACAAACAAAACTTCTTCAATTCATAAGCCTGCCCCAAGTTTTGAGGATCAAGATACAACTGCACACATTTTTGAAACAGGAATTAAGGTTATAGACCTTATTGCACCATATACAAAAGGTGGTAAGGTTGGACTTTTCGGAGGTGCTGGAGTTGGAAAAACAGTTCTTATTCAGGAGCTTATCAATAACATCGCGAAGGAACATGGCGGTATATCCGTATTTGCAGGTGTAGGAGAACGTACAAGAGAAGGTAATGATCTATATTATGAAATGATAGAATCAGGAGTAATTGAAAAGACTGCCATGGTATTTGGTCAGATGAATGAACCTCCTGGTGCTAGAATGAGAGTTGCTTTAACAGGTCTTACTATGGCTGAATATTTCAGAGATGAGGAAGGTCAAGACGTACTTTTATTTATTGATAATATATTCCGTTTTACACAGGCGGGCTCAGAAGTATCTGCGTTGCTAGGTCGTGTGCCATCTGCAGTAGGTTACCAACCTACTTTGGCGACAGAGATGGGCGCTTTGCAGGAGAGAATTACATCTACAAAGAAAGGCTCAATTACGTCAGTGCAGGCTATTTATGTGCCAGCTGATGACTTGACAGATCCAGCTCCTGCAACAACATTTGCACATTTGGATGCAAAGACAGTTCTTTCTCGTGCAATCACTGAGTTGGGTATTTATCCGGCAGTTGATCCACTTGATTCAAGTTCAAGAATTATGGATCCGTTGATTTTAGGAGAAGAACATTACAATACTGCCAGGGGAGTACAGGAAGTACTTCAAAGATATAAGGATCTTCAGGATATTATTGCAATCCTTGGTATGGATGAATTGTCTGATTCAGATAAGCTCGTTGTATCAAGGGCAAGAAAAATTCAGAGATTTTTATCACAACCATTTAGCGTTGCAGAACAGTTCACCGGTACACCAGGTAAATACTTGCCACTTAAGGAAACTGTACGTGGCTTCAAGGAAATTCTTGAAGGGAAACACGATGAAATTCCTGAATCTATGTTTATGTTCGTTGGTGGTATAGATGAAGTTGTAGAAAGGTATAACAATCAAAATGGCTAATACTGTGAAACTTGAGGTTATAACACCTTCAAAACTATTTTACAAAGGTGAAGTTGAAATGGTTGTCGTTAGAACTCTTACCGGTGAAGAGGGTTTCATGGCTAATCATGCATGGGCATGTAAATTGCTTGATGTCGGTGAAATGTGCATTCAGGAGGCAGGTGCCGGAGATGGTAATTTCAAAATTGCTGCAATTGCAAACGGCTATGTAGATGTAAAGGACAATATTATTGTTTATACAGATGCTGCAGAATGGGCGGAAGACATTGACATGGAAAGAGCAAAATCAGTTAAGGAATCTGCACAGGCATTTTTAGATGCACACGGCGGTACAGTGTTGAGTGTTACACCTGAACAATCAAGTGATATAGCTAAAGCAAAATTGGAACTTGCCAAAGCAATAACTAGAATGAAAGTTGCCAGTGGCGGAGGCAGAAGAAGATAGAAATAAAAGGGGTGTGTGACAACTTGGTTTGTGCATATCTCTTTTTCACTTGACTAAAAAGCTCTCACTTCTTCAAGTGGTGGGAGTATGTCACGATTTTAGATATAATATATTAGGGTACTTCGCAAATCAACTTTAAAGGAGTATACTATTTATAGTATTAGAGTTTAGGAGGAAAAAATTATGTCATTTTCACCACCACTTAGTTCATCTTTTAATAACACCAAAAATAGAAACGATATTTTATCATCATCTGGAATGTGCTCATTTTGTACGGAGGATTGCATAGGTACCTGTGAAATTGGACTTGCAGCCGTCTTAGGGGCTCAGACGGTTTATCCAACAACAACTGGTTCAAATCAGGTCGCATCTGAAAAAATATATCCTATTGATTATTCACATTTCAATATTAACGGACATGTTTTTGGAGCTATGGGTACGAATCCTACATATGAGGAAGCAACTATTTACAATGAAACTAAAAAATTATTAACAGATAACGAAGAAT
>CAZWCK010000006.1:0-4654 GCA_964632625.1 uncultured Oscillospiraceae bacterium | reverse complement strand
AATGTGAATTTAGAACAGACTTATGGAACAATAAATCCCGTAAAGCTGACGATGCCACTTATTTTACCTGCTCTTATTAAGCTTAACTGGAAGGATTATTTCGGCGGAGCTGCTATGGCAGGTGTTTCTTGTGTCATAGGTGAGGGAAGTTCAAGTAAAGATAGTCAGCTTAAATATGAAAATGGAAAAATTGCAAATTTCCCAATGCTTGGAGAAATACTTGATTCTTTTAGAAAATATTATCGTGGTTACGGTCAAATTATTTTACAGTGTAATGTTGAAGATGATATGCATGGTTTGCCGGAATACGCAATAAAGGAGCATAAGGCAGAGGCTATTGAATTTAAGTTTGGCCAGGCTGCAAAGGGAACCCAACCTGCAAGGTTTATTGTAGGGGGCTATGAAGAGGCATTGAAGGTACATAAATCAGGACTTATTGTCAGACCTGACCCATCTACACCTGAAATGCAAAAATTATTTGAAGAAGGTACTTGCCCAAATTTCTATTCATATGACAGGTTACCATTATGGGATACGGTTTATATGGTTAAGCGCATAGAACAACTTCGTGAAATGGGGCTCAGAAATGTTTACTTTAAAATGGCAGGATATGATCCTATTGACATTGAAATTGTTTTGAGAATTGCAAGTGCAGCCCAGGTTGATATGGTTACCTTTGATGGTGCTGGAGGCGGTAGCGGTTACAGTCCTTGCAAAATGATGAATGAATGGGCATTACCTACAGTGTGTATGGAAACAGCAATTTGTAATATTGTAGCTAAGCTAAAAAAACAAGATATTGATATTCCTTCAATTGCAATTACCGGTGGATTTGCAAGCGAAGATCAAGTATTCAAAGCTTTAGCTTTGGGAAATACAAATATTACAGCTATTGGATTATGTCGTTCGGCAATGGCAGCGGCAATGAGTGGAAAAAAAGTTGGAGATTTGATTAAATCTGGAAATGTGCCTTCGATGTATGCGAAATATGGAAATACGGTCGAAGAAATATTTACCGATTTGGCAGATTTGAGAGCATTATATGGAAAACAGGCCAATGGATTTTCAACAGGTGCAATAGGAGTGTATTCCTATCTTAATAAAATTGCATTTGGAATAAAACACTTTGCAGCATTGAACAGAAAATTTGACTTGAAATATCTCGATAGAAGTGATGTCATTCCATTGACCAGAGATGCAAGAGATTTGCTAAACGGAACGTGGTTTGCATACTAAAAACATGCAGGAAGGATTGCAATTGGCAATAACATTACAAAAACCATATAAAAAGGAGCAGAGATAGGTAGTTTCTGCTCTTTTTTATGTGGTTTTATATCAAAATTCCTGTAACTTATGCCATAATCACAATTATAATTTTTATTTTAACCTTTACAAAACAGATGTTACAATTTTTTGCATAGTATATGATAAGTAATCAAATACATAATTAGTTGCACACATATTACAAGTCCTAATACAGTAGATATTTCAAGAAAACCTGCAATCCTGAGAATTATTACAGCAACTGCAGAAGCAAGAGCACAATAAGTAAAGGTTATGGATCTTGCTTTTTCCGCAACATACTTATTCCGCTCATCTCCGTATTTAATACTAAGATTCTTGGCATAGTTTTTATCTGTTTTGTAACGATATAGCTGAACAAGCCTCATTGCTGAAATCATTATAAAGCCTATTCCCATACCAACCCAAAATTCATTTTTATATATTTGGTAATAAACTATTAGTGATACACCTGCAATTAACAAAATGATATATTTAATTAGATATATTTTAGTATTTTTCATGGTAAAATCCTCCTCATATAATAGCTTTCGCCTTCGTTTTAAAAATTTTTATTTGTTATCAAAAATAAAGACTTCTTCAATTGTACGTTCAAATAATTTGGCGATATCATACGCCAATAGTATAGAAGGGTTATATTTGCCGTTTTCCAGTGAGATGATAGTCTGTCTGGAAACTGCTAGTTTTTCGGCTAACATAGCTTGAGTATAACCATATTGCTTTCTTAATTCCGGTATTTTGTTGTTCATTTATTACCTCCATATAAGTGAGCACTAAGCTTTTAAATTTGTAAATTATATTAAGAAAATTAAATATGCGCATATTGTAAAGCGTCCTTTACAAACATAGAATAGCATATTATTAAAATGATGTCAAGCAAACTTTACATTTTATACTGCGTCAAGTTTTAAAATTGATTAAAATTTTAAAATTTTCAAACTGTTATGCTTGCAGTACAAATGTATATTTGATATTATAAGAATTACTTATAATATATATAGTTTAAAAAAGAATTAAAAAGCTCAGCGCCGAAGGTGGCTGTCATTATTTTTTTATGAGAATAATAAAAGTATGGAGGATAAGAACATGAAATATGTAACTTTGGGTATGACCAATTTAACAGTGTCAAAGATTTCTTTTGGCGGGATTCCAATTCAGAGAGGTGATGCCCAAAACACAATGAAGGTTGTGGATAAATTGGTAGACACCCACATTAATTTCATAGATACTGCGAGAGGATATACAGTTTCAGAGGAATATTTAGGGATGGCATTAAAAGGCAGGAGGGACAAGTTTATTCTTGCAACAAAGAGTATGGCAAGAACCATAGAGAAAATGTCAGAGGATATTGAAATAAGCTTAAAAAATCTAAAGACAGACTATATAGACCTTTATCAGATACATAATATTCAGCCCAAAGAATTTAAAGTGGTTTTTGACAAAGGTGGAGCAATGGAGGCATTGTTAAAAGCAAAGGCAGAGGGCAAAATTGGACATATTGGAGCAACCACTCATAGTTTGGATAGCTTGAAGCTTCTGGTGGAAGAGTACGGAGATGTAATAGAAACCTTGATGTTCCCTTATAACATTGTGGAGCTTCACGGAGAGGAGACCTTGATTCATGCTAGGGAAAAAGGCTTTGGAACATTGGCAATGAAACCTCTTGCAGGAGGCAACATAGATGATTATGAGTTGGCTCTGAGATTCATTGATAGCAGCGAAGCGTGTGATATTTCCATTCCGGGAATGGGAAGTCCGGAAGAAGTGGAGAAAAATGCAGCTATTGTTGAGGGATTTTCAAAACTTACAGAAGAGGAATTAAAGAAGGTAGGGTCGATACGCAAGAAACTGGGGAATACTTTTTGCCGCCGTTGTGGTTACTGCATGCCATGTACCCAAGGGATAAATATTCCAGGTAGCTTTTTAATGGCAAACTATCTTCGCAATTATGATTTGCCTGACTGGGCAAAAGTAAGGTATGATGCTTTTGAAAAGAAAGCAAGTGACTGTATTCAATGTGGTCTTTGCGAAACAAGATGTCCATATGAACTTCCTATAAGGGATATGTTGAAGGATGTAGTAAGAGATTTTGGATATTAAAATTGAATTCAGGATGTAATTTAGAATTCATATGGTATTTGGGCATCAAATAACTTAATAAAATTTCATAAAAACAAAAGAAGTCCTTTGAGTTTATTAAAATAATAACAGCTTAAAGGACTTTTTTAAAATGATAATTATAAATAAATTTCTCCGGAAGCTAAAACTTTTCCGCTCCCGCCTACTTTTATTTTTATAGTAGGACCTTTTTTCTTTGTATTGCATAAAGCTTCAAAAGTCTCTAGAATACTAATTATCCTCGAGGGTCTGCTCATGGCTTCACCCTGGACAAACAAATGGGTTTTACCGCTTTTTATTAAATTATTCAAGAATAAATAAAATGTTAATGCTCCATTTGAGGTTCCGGTTGCAGATTCCTCATCAATACCGTAAAGAGGTGCAAAATTACGGCAACGAGCAGTGACGGAAATTTCAGAAGTATCTGTTGAATCAATTTCCAAATCAGGTTCAAGGCAAAATGCATGTACACCTGTAACCTGATAATGTTCTGATAATTTTGAAAGAGCCGAAAAATCAGGGTTAAGAGCATTAAGCGTTTCAAAATCCTTCACAGGCAGCATAATATCAGGAATACCAGTGGAAATGATCATTGGAAGCAGTGTATTGCAAAGGTTCTCTGAATGGTCAGTGTTACAATCGAAATTTGATGAACTGCAGCTATTAGCATAATCAATCCCCATAACATTATAAAGTTCTGTTAACTTATCTTTTTCTTCAATTTTTGCTATTAACTCGGGTGTACCCATTTCCATTAGTATAAACCCATCTTTTGTAACAATTTCCAGATCACCGGCAAGAGTTTTGGCTATGTATTTACCGTTTTCTGCAATAAGTCCTGCTTGCATAAGAGCTGTAAAAGAACCGATAGTTGCATGACCGCAAAGGTCAACTTCTGCAGCAGGGGTAAAATATCTTAATTGAAAAGTGGTTTCAGAAAGTTGTTTAATAAAAGCAGTTTCTGAATATCTTAATTCTGCGGCTGTTTTTCTCATGGTTTCATAATCAGGGTAAGCCTGATTTTTTTCCAAAATCACAACTCCTGCGGGATTGCCTCCAAACAATTCATCTGTAAAAGCATCAACAATATAAAATTTCATATAGTATTACCTCCTTAAAAATGTAATATGCAATTTCATTGACAAAATTCTGGGACTGCATACAAGTTATAGTAATTGCAAAATAATTATAATTATTATATCAGAAAATCCCATGTATGTATCAGAAAAATTCT
>CAZWCK010000005.1:0-20341 GCA_964632625.1 uncultured Oscillospiraceae bacterium | reverse complement strand
CCAGTTATTACAGACAAAATCTATCTTTTTTTGACTTTTACCTAAAGTTCGTTTTTGCATTTATTTTGATAATTATATGTAAGTTATCATGGTTTATATCCTGTCAATTAGTAGCAAAACGGAGCTCATACCCTTTAATGATACCCTCACATTTAGTGTTTCAGAAACGGTAACTTCACTAAACTCTATTTTGGGCAAACTTTTCCAATTGTTTTCTATAGCCTGTCTCTTTCCAAGGGAGCTTTGATTTTTCAGAGAATCTTCATATGTAGTCACTATGCTATTTTGTGCCATAGTATATCTGCTAATCTTATAATCTCCAAAAAGACCACTGCATCTTATAAGCATTTCCATTTCTTCTCCATAGCTTTTTACAACTTCTAATATATTTTCTTTTGTTACAGCCTCCCTAAATTTCTCGACAATTTCTTCCGAAATATTATAAACCAGTATGCTTATACTTTCCACTTGTCCTAAAATATTCTCACAGGTAGTTATAATATAGTTCGTTTCACATGCAATAATTTTTTCTTTAAGGCTTCTCATAAGTGCAAATGGTCTTGCTAAAGTTTTCATATTATCCCTACAAAAAATATCCTCAGGAAACTTAATCTCGTCTAATTGAAGTTTGCTTTTTAAATCTACATCTACGACCATATGAATAATTTCTTTCCCGCTTGCATACTCTGTCTCCGCTCCTGTCAGCATTGATCTAATCGCCGCTTCTATTTTATCTGGGGAACTCATTGTATATTTACTATAATTTTGCGTATGTCTATTCTCTACATTACAATTTATGTATTTTCTTCTAAACTCCAAAGGATGCATTCCATACCATATTTCAAAATGCTTCACATAGTATCTGACTGCAGAAAAACCTGTTTCCTCTGCTATATTGCTGATTTTCTTATTCGTGCTAAGTAATAATTTTTCAGATTCTGATGCTCTTATAAAACTTAATAATTCTTGAAAACTAAGTCCGGTAGCTTCTTTAATCACATGGGACAAATAATATATGCTGAGTTGCTCATTCTCAGCAATTTCGTTTAGGGTTAATTTACGATAATAATTCTCGTACATATAATCTGTAATTCTATTGAGCCTACCTGCTAAAATTTTATTGCCTTTTGTTTTTTCATCTTTTATGTACCTTCCGTCATCAGAAATGTAATATTGAAAATCTGACAACAAACATGAAAGTAAATTGTGGCAGCTTTCTATGACTTTCTGTTCATAGCCATATCCTTTTTGTAAAATCTCAAGCATTATTCTAGCCAAAATGGTTTTTAATACAGATAAATTTTCTTCTCTGTCATCTTCCATATCAGTTACAAAATAACTGCCTCCCAAATTTTCGTAATACTGGGAAAAATATTTTATATCCAGTTGCAGCATCATGACCATGTTAGGTTGTCCGTTGCCACACAAGCTATGCATTTCTTTACCATTAACAATAAACATATCACCTTGATGCAAAGTGTATGAATAATAGCCGTTTTTCAAATTTAAAGTTCCTTCTAATGTGTAAATGATTTCTAAGTCATTATGATAATGTATTGGATAATCTTCTACATCTGCGGTTACAACCCGTATTGGTAACCCTTCTTTATAAAGATTTTTCTCTTTCAGCATTTTCTCCCCACCTTTGCATTTGTGTATTGTATTAAATTGCGTATGTTCTAAAGTAGCAAAAAAATTTTATACCTTAGCTAACATTAGATTTTGATTTCGACAAAAATCGTCTTTGGAACTATTGGTTTTATTTTTTGTCA
Organism: uncultured Oscillospiraceae bacterium; assembly: GCA_964632625.1. Taxonomy (GTDB): domain Bacteria; phylum Bacillota; class Clostridia; order Peptostreptococcales; family Anaerovoracaceae; genus CAZWCK01. Next base: position 18,569 of record CAZWCK010000005.1, on the reverse strand, counting down.
AGAACATTTTTTTGGTATTATGTAAACCTTTTCTTCTTGTTCTTTTTATAGTTTTCAACACGCCTTAACTTCTTGAAGTTAAGGGCTTTCAATTACTTATCCACATGTTCGCTTCAAATTGTATACAATTTTATCCAACGCTGACTGTGCATAACTTTTTCTCTTTAAATCCTGTATTTTCCAATGCTTTCAAACTTATTCGCATATTATATGCAGTTATTTATCCACAGGTTATCCCCTGTTACATTTTGATTTATTTAAACCCATTTTTTCAATTACTTTTGACAACATCTATATTATTTTTCTTTACTTTACCCAAAAAATTCAATATTCCCGAGAATATACAATCCGAAATAATCTCTTGATATTGGGGATTCTGTAAAAGCTCTGCCTCTTCTTGATTCGACAAAAATCCACACTCTACTATAACAATTGGATACATAGTATTTCTGAAAATAAGCACATCTTTTTTAATCAATGCTTCTCTTTTTTTTGACCAATTAGACTTTTCATTCAATTCTTCTTGCAATAGCTTCGCTAATCTTTTACTTTCGGTATTTCCCGCTGGAAAAAACACCTGAGCTCCGCATACGCTTCTATCTTCCTTGAAACTATTGAGATGAATACTAACAGTCAATTCAGGTTTTACTTTTTCAATCAATTCTTTTCTAGCTAATAAATCTTTAGTTTTGGCATTTCTTATAGTACTTGTTTTCTTGCTTAAAGCTATATCATCTTCTCTAGTCATTATTACCATAAACCCCTCATTTTGAAGTTTCTCTCTTAATTTCATCCCGATATTAAGATTTATGTCTTTTTCAAATATGCCGCTATTACTTCCTGCTCCACCATCAAAACCACCGTGTCCCGGATCGATTATTATCACCTGTGACTTTACACGAGAAGTCACTTTTTCAACGATTCCACCATAGGGAAGCACTGTACATATCAATGCAATTATTATCAATGGTAAAACCACAAATTTAACTGGTTTTTTCATATTACTTCACCGTTCTTTCTCAAGGATGCTGTTTATACGGTAAATATATGATTTATATCTGTTATTATGCAATAGCAAACTAGTACAATTTTATTAATTATATAACAATTTTTATGGTTTGTGTTATAATATTTTAATAAGATTATAAAATATTTAGTTTATATGAATTCTTCATTTAATTTAAATATTTTCTCTTCTAAAAAAAAGATTAGTACATCTGGAGGTAACCATGAAAACAAATAAATTATTTCAAGCCGATTCATATATGAAGGAATGTACGTCCAAAGTTATTGACCTTACCTTTAAAAACGAAACTGCTCTCGTAATACTTGACCAGACTGTCTTTTTCCCGGTAGGTGGCGGACAATCCTGTGATATTGGCAAAATTGAAGGTCTCCCTGTCATAAATGTCATAGAAGAAAATGGAATTATAATTCACACCTTGCCTATTAAGGGTATATCTGAGAATTTTCCTTTTACAAAAGGGGACTCTGTCTTATGTGAACTTGATTGGGACAGACGATTTAATAATATGCAGCGTCATTGTGGCGAGCACATTCTATCAGGAATGTTTTTTCGTGAATATGGTGGTATAAACAGAGGTTTTCATATGGGGGAAGACTACATGACAATTGATATCAGCTTAGAAGAAAATCCGGAATTCACCTCAATTGATTTTGAAATGGCTCTAAAAGTTGAATACTATGCAAATGAAGCTATCTGGAAAAATGTTCCTGTAATAACAAGACATTTTGATACTTATGAGGAGGCCGCTAGCTTGCCACTTCGGAAGCCTTTATCCCTAAAGGAAAACATAACTATCGTCTGTGTGGGTGATACTGCTAATCCTGAGGATTGTGTTGCCTGTTGCGGAACTCACCCATCTACTTCAGGACAGGTAGGTATTATTAAAATATTTAAGGTTGAAAGTTATAAAGGCATGTTTAGAATTTATTTTGATGCCGGAAAGAACGCTCTGCTAGATTATGATAACAAACATAATCTATTTATGCGTCTGGGCTCAAAATTTTCCGCAAGCATTGATGATCTGGAAAATAAAATGTCAATTCAAGAGGAAAAGAGCAAAGTACTTCGAACTGAATTACACTTATTAAAACAATCAATTATCAAATTAAGAACTGATGAAATCCGAAAAGCTCTTGCTAATCGGCAATTTGATTCCGCACAAAAAAAATCCCTCCAGACTAATTTTAATGCATCATCTTATCTGCAGCACAATGTTTCAACTGCTAATTTAACTGTTTTTGAATATGATGACATGAAGCTGGATGATTTGATTAATATTGGCAGACCACTTATTCCGGAGCTAAATACTCTGCTTTTGATTATCTGTACGCAGGAAAACTCTCTATTACTATTTTCTAATGGCAATAGTGTGGACTGTGGAAAGTTAGTTAAGGAGAATGCTTCAATTTATAACGGTAAAGGTGGCGGTCAGAATACTAACGCAAGAGTTCTTTTCAAAAGTCGTGAATATCTGGACACATTCATTGACCTGATCAACAAACATTTAAGCTGATTTTTTACGTCTTGTTCGTAGTCACACAAAAAAGGTGCCATGTTAATATTATATTTACTAACACTAACACGGCATCTTTACATCACCTTTAGGTGCATTCTATTATTTACTCTTCTTCCATTGCCTTAAGATCATCAGCTATAATCAATTCACAGCCAGTTGCTGCCTTAATGTCATCTAGTGAATAATCCGGATGAAGTTCTTTTAGCACTATCCCTTTCGGTGTAATCTCCATTACTCCCATTTCTGTTATAATCATGTCTACTACGCCAAGTGCTGTATAAGGAAGTGTACATTCTTTCAGTATTTTGTGTGCTCCTTTTTGTGTATGCAGCATTGCTATTATTACTTTCTTTGCTCCTACAACAAGGTCCATTGCACCACCCATACCCGCTACCATTTTGCCAGGTACTATCCAGTTTGCAAGGTTTCCGTGTTCATCTACTTCCATTGCTCCTAGTACTGTCGCATCTACATGGTGTCCTCTTATTATTGAAAAGCTTTCCTCTGTTCCAAAGAAATTTCCAAAAGGAAGACAAGTTACATATCCGCCTCCTGAGTTGATAATATCTACATCTTCTTTCCCTTTTTCTGCTGCTCCTGCAAGTCCTGTAAATCCATTCTCTGACTGCAGTACTATGTCAACTCCCTCTGGTAAATAATTTGCTACCATTGTCGGCAAACCTATTCCAAGATTTGCCACATCTCCATCCTTAAATTCCTTTGCCGCTCTTGTCGCAATTCTTACTTTTAAATCTGCCATGGTTTTTCTCCTTCCACTACACAGTCTACATATATTCCTGCTGTTGTAAACGTGTCAAGATCTACAGTTCCAATCTCAACAACTTTTTCTGAAGCTAACAATACATTGTCCGCTGCCATTGCCATAACGTGATTAAAATTCTTAGTTGCTTTTGCACAACTGAAGTTGCCGAATTTATCACAAATTGATGCTCTGCAAAGTGCATAGTCAGCTTTTAAAGGTTTTTCAAGTAAATAATCTTTTCCATCAATATTAATTACTTCTTTTCCATCAGCTATGATTGTTCCTACTCCTGTTGGTGTAAGTACCCCCCCAAGACCAGCTCCTGCTGCTCTGATTTTTTCTGCCAAGCTTCCTTGTGGAACTAACGTGCACTTGAGAGTACCGTCATTCATTCCCTTACCAATCAACGGATTCATTCCAACATGTGATGCAATAATATGATCTACCATTCCTGCAGAAAGTAGCTTTGCAACTCCTCTGTCAGTCGTTCCTGTTGTTGCTTCTGGAAGTCCTCCATCGTTTGCTATAATTGTCAGATGCTTTACTCCTTTTTTTACAAGGGCATCTATCAATATCTCCGGTGTCCCTGTTCCCAAGAAACCTGCTACCATGATGGTCATTCCATCTTTGATTCCGGATACTGCTTCTTCTGCCGTTCTCATTTTGTTAATCATTATTGTAACTTTCCTTTCATTTTAATCACAGTACATCCTCCGCCAAGTTGGTTCTCATATACAGTACCAACCCGGCGAAGAATAATACATTAAGCCATTTTTCGTCTTACTATTTCTGTTAATACAAAGGATGCCACATGTTCTGCATAACTATGCGGTCCGAATCCTGCGTCATATCCCAATTCCTGCGCTAATTCATGAGAAATTCTAGGACCTCCACAAATAAGTATCATTTTGTTTCTAAGTCCTTCTGCTTCCATTAGTTCAACCATATTTGTCAAATTCTGAATATGAATATCTTTCTGAGTTACAGTCTGTGAAATTAAGATAGCATCTGCGTTAACTTCCACTGCTTTTGCAATCAGTTCTTCATTTGGCACCTGAGACCCCATGTTAATTGCTTCTATTCCCTCGAATCTCTCGAGTCCGAAATGTCCATGGAATCCCTTCATATTCATAATAGCATCAATGCCTACCGTATGAGCATCACTTCCCGTGGAAGCACCTATCATTACGACTTTTCGTTTTATATTTTCTTTAATATATTCAGCACATTCAAGTCTGTCCATAACATCCACTTCAACCTTAGTAACCTTAATTGAAGTATAATCCACCGAATGCTGGCATTTTCCATAGGTTATAAAAAACGTAAATTCGCCGCCCATGTCTTTTGAATATACCACACTTGGTTCTGTTAGTCCCATTTGCTTAAGCAACTGCTTTGCAGCCTCTGAACCTTCTTCACCATAAGGCACTGGAAGCGTAAACGCAATTTCCATCATGCCATCATTCATTGTATCTCCATAAGGCTTTACTTTTGTTAAATCTACCTTTGATGTAGCAGTATTACAAATACAATTTGACATTATTCTGCACCTCCCATCATTAGTGGAATGAATGGATTGAAGTAAACATCGTCTTTAACGCAAACGCCTTCTAATCCTTTTCCGCCATCTCTAGGTCTCTTTACTCCACCAAACTTACCCTGCTCAATTGTTGAGAATAAACCTTCTTTTTCAATGTCATGAAGAAGCTTGTTTGCTTCATCAAGTACAAAATGTGCCCTCTTTTGCATTATTCCATCTGCCTTAAACTCAACTTCATCTCCAATATTTCTGCAGTTGTTAAATATATATTGAGCATTTTCGATAGATAAATATCTGTCATGCATATGCGGGGTATGTATAGCCTCTGTAGGCATTCCCAAAAGTTGTAGAGACTGTCCTGACCAGATAGCAACTAAATTAAATAATGCATCCTGAATATGACCTTTGAAAATATTTCCAGTCATAAACTTTGTTGGAGGCATATATTTAAGTGAAGCATTAGGAAAAATTTCTTTTGCCATAATAGCCTGTGAAAGTTCATATAAAAATCCATTTTCCGTGTCAGGATCCATTTCAAAAGCATGGCCAAGACCCATCTGGTGTTCTTTTACGTTTGCAATTACAGCAAACTGTTCATTTATAAACTGCGATGCGAGAACTGTATGTGCTGCTTCATAAGCATCATCTGTAGTAAGATAGTTATCTTCTCCTGAGTTGAATATGATATCACAGTAACCTATGATTACTCTTGAGAAGAATTGGTCAACCAATGTTCTTTGCATATTAATATCTCTGAATAATATACCATAAATTGCATCATTTAACATAACGTCCAATCTTTCAATAGCTCCCATTGCAGCAATTTCTGGCATACACATTCCCGATGAATAGTTACATAGTCTAATGTATCTTCCTACTTCTTCACCAACTTCATCAAGCGCTTTTCTCATAATCCTAAAATTTTCCTGAGTAGCATATGTACCCCCAAATCCCTCTGTTGTAGGTCCAAAAGGTACATAGTCAAGAAGTGACTGAGCGGTAGTTCTGATTACAGCAATAATATCTGCACCTTGTCTTGCAGCAGCCTGTGCCTGTGTAACGTCCTCATAAATATTACCTGTAGCCACTATTACATATAGATATGGTCTTTTTCCTTCACCTATTGTAGAAAGATATTCATTTCTCTTCGCAGTTTGGCTTTTTATTCTTTTCAAGGCTTCATAAACAATAGGCATGATTTTTTCTTCTGCCTCTTTTGTAGAAACTGTGGCAAGCTTAGTAATTTCAAGTTCCCCCACTGCCATCTTTTCTGCAATTTCCTGCGGATTTAATCCAGTCTGAATCATTGCGTTACCAATCCAGTACGCAACTCCCCTTGGAAGTCCACCAGCTTCTTTTATCTGATCTACCACTACATTTGGCAATGGTGTCTCAACTTCATCAACACCGTCAACTCCCAACAATCTTAAAATAGTTCTCTCAGTACTTACAGTAGTATGTCTATCTATAAATTGCTGCATACTTTGAGCTATTCTTCCTGCACAAGCACGGGCTTCATCAACGGTTTTGAAGTCTAAGTTTAATTTGCTGTTCCTTTCCATATTTTTCTCCTTCTCATCTTCTAAATCGGCTTAAGCCATTATTTCCTTTGCACGTTCTATGATTTCATCGCTAATACCCAGCATTTTAGCAATGTTCAGCGCGTCCTTAGGAATTTCCTTCTCATCTTGGACTACTTGAAGTCTGTAATCCATATACTTCCCTATTACATTTATTCTTTCTTTCCTGTTGGCATACTTTATTTCACGATCCAAAGTCAGGAAGTCTGCATTTGCAAGACCCATTACCTGCAAATTTACAATTCCCTTGCCAATAGTAACACTGTCAAAGTGTGTGGTAATAATTGAAATATATGGTCTTTCTTTAAGATATTCAACAAGGCTTTTGGTAAGAGCCAGCCCCTCCACAGGGTTAGTTCCACTCGCAATTTCATCAATCAAAAGAATTGATCTGTCCTTGCTGTTATCCATTATTTCCTTCAGTTCTTCCATTTCACTGCCAAAACTGGATAGTCCACGCTCTACCGACTGGCTGTCACCAATAAGTATCTGCATGTAGTTTGACAATCCCACTTTCGCAGTTTTGCATGGTACAAAGAATCCATACTGTGTAAGCATTGCAACTAAGCCTATAAGTTTAAGAGACACTGTTTTGCCTCCCATATTTGCTCCTGTTATACATGTCACCCCGTCATGCAAAACTACACTTACAGGACAATATTCTTTTTTCTTTGATAACAATATGTCTTCTACCATCAAGTGCCTGCCATCTGTAAACTCTAAAATGTGTTCTTCCGCAATGACAGGTTTTCTACAATTATGTTTTATTGCATATAATGCTTTGGCTAGAGTGATATCTAACTTTCCAATTCTCTGGCAATTATCCAAAAACTCTTTTTCAAATTCAGATATTTTTCGAGAAAGATATTCTCTGATTTTGGTTTCTTCTTCATCTAGCTTTTCATTAATATTTTCAAGAGCCTTAACAAAAGCATAGGTTTCTTCATCCTTCTTAAGTACAAAGGTTACCGACATATAATCTTCATCTGATTGCTCTAATTCCAATATGCTTTGCACCTTGTTCAACATCTCTCTGTTACTTTTTGAAACCACGCAGTCAAATTTTGGAGTTAATGCCACCCCATACTGCATAAGTATTACATCTTTTCTTTTTCTCTGTGCTTTTCTAAGCTCTATTTCTATATCACGTTTGCTTTTTCTAAGACTTGCTAGAGTTTCGGAAAATTCGTCGTAAATATAAAAAGTATTCATTCTTTCTTTACCTGGATCCAATATGTCAAGTAGTAAGCTTAAATCCTCAAGTAAAAATTCTTTTGGAATCTGGCTCTTTGCGTTCACAAATAAATCCATTATTTTTTCCATTTTCAATAGAAGTGTCTTCACTTCAAAGATTTCCACTACTGATAATGTGTTGTTTCTGCTTCTTTGCATGGTAAAGGTGGCGTCCTTCATATCCATAAATATTTCTGCAAGAAAATCAACTAACTTTGAATCCTTCTCAGAGAGTACCAACATTTGCTCCACTCTTGTCAGTTCCTCTTCAAGTTTTTTCTCTTCCCCCGGTAAATAAGGTTGTATTTCTTTTAATATTTTTTTCCCAAAAGGGGTCGCAATATCAATGTTCTGAATAACATAATCAAGACCGGTTTGGTTTCGTGTCTTTACATTTGCAAGTCTCTTTGTCATTTTTTGCCCCCTAACCCAATCTTACATCTATTACTTTTACCTCGGGAATGGCTTCTTGCATTGTTTCTAAAAGTATTTTATGCTCAAAACAATACCCAAGAGGTGCAATTGGATTTACCGTTATAGCCGCAACCTTGATGTTTTCAAGAACGCTTACGTTAAATCCTTTTTTTCTAAGCTGCTGCCACGAAAGACTATCAATAAATATTTTGGTTGGATCCTTCAGAATAAATTTTATGCGTTTTATTTTCTTTGGGTGAATATCTGCAATGACGCTGTTTGTCAAAGCTCCCGGAATATATATGTATTCGGTTTCATCATCCATTGCTTCATCAATGTATCTACTTGCATTAAGTCCAGTCTTTAAATCCAATATCTCAGCCTCAAGACCTCTTATCAACATTATTTTATCCATGTTACCACTATTTAAAATCAGCTGATGAATCTCTGTATTTTCTACTATCGGCAGCCTATAAAGTCCTGCAATATGAGCAGTTTCCTCTACTACCTTTTTCATACTTCGTGACAATACCGCTCCTGTTGCCAATATTATAGCATCAGAAGTCTCTGGCGCAGCTATGGATTTCCTATCTATAGCTCCATCTATCAAAACCAAATCTACTCCCAAAGCCAACATTTCTTCGCACAATTTTTTATGCTCTGTCGTGCTTACAGGACCCGCAATCTGAACATATCCGCTGTCTGCTACCTTACATAACATTAACTGTCCAATGGAGGTGTGGTATTCCGTCATCCTTAGTATCTCAAGCCCTGCATCTGCAAGCTCATACAAAGAAGTAGGAACTGACACTATAGTGCCGGTCTCCAAAAATACTCTCGGCTTATCTGTTCCCGTTACTAAATCCGTGTTTTCTCCATCTCTGCCTGTAGAAGTAATTCCTAGTACCATTCCTTCATCCATAGCTTCTTCTATAAAATAGTTCAAAGCCGTGGTTTTTCCCGAATTCTTAGCCATTCCCACAATAGACACAGTTTTGTATTTACTTGAAAGTTCACTTATTATGCTCATTTTACACACCCGGATTTTCTTCTTAGTAAGGGGCAGTCTCAAAACAAGCTGTCTTGAAATGCCCCCAACAAACTAAAATTGCTATGCTTATTTATTTCTCTTATGTCTCAATAAACCTTGAGGTTCCATTGACATTCTTTCTCCTTGTGCAAGTCCTGCAACACCTTCATAATGGTATTCCTTTTTGCCTGTACAGTAATCGCAATGACACTCAAGCTCCGGAAGTTGTGGTTCTTCATAAGTTGTAATAACCCCTTCATAGTTTCTAAGTATAATCTTGTGAGGAGTCTGAGAAATTATATATTGAGGCATTACCGGTGTTTTACCACCACCACCAGGAGCATCAACTACAAATGTAGGAACTGCATAACCTGAAGTATGTCCTCTCAATCCTTCTATGATTTCTATACCCTTTGCAACTGAAGTTCTGAAATGCTCAATACCAAGTGAAAGGTCACATTGATAGATGTAGTAAGGTCTTACTCTGTTCTTTACAAGTACCTGCACTAAGTCTCTCATGATATGTGAACAATCGTTTACGCCTCTTAGCAATACAGACTGATTTCCTAAAGGAATACCTGCATCTGCAAGTTTTCTCAAAGCTTCTGAAGCTTCTTCTGTCATTTCCTTAGGATGATTGAAATGTGTATTTAACCATACTGGATGATGCTTCTTTAACATTTCACAAAGCTTATCAGTTATTCTCATAGGCATAACTACTGGAGTTCTTGAACCTAGTCTTACGATTTCTACATGAGGAATCTTTCTTAATTCTGTAAAAATATAATCCAATACTTCATCTTCAACAAGTAAGCAATCTCCACCTGAAAGAAGTACATCTCTTACAACAGGAGTTCTTCTTATATAATCGATACACTTATTAATATCTTCCATGCTTCTTGCGCCATCATTTTCACCTGCAAGTCTTCTTCTTGTGCAGTGTCTGCAGTACATTGAGCACTGGTCTGTGATAAGGAATAATACTCTATCTGGATATCTATGAGTTAATCCAGGAGCAGGGGAGTCTTCATCCTCGTGAAGTGGGTCAAGCATGTCAGCTTCTGATCTATGAGTTTCTGCAAGTGTAGGTACAGCCTGCATTCTAACTGGACATCTTGGATCATCTGGATCCATAAGTGATGCATAGTAAGGAGTAATACCCACTCTGAAACCATCCATTACTTTTCTGATATCTTCTTCTTCCTGTGGTGTTAGGTTTACAACCTGCTTAATATCTTCTACTGTAGATAATCTGTTTTCTACCTGCCAATGCCAGTCATTCCATTGTTCATCAGTTACATTTTTCCACATAGGAAAATCTTTCCAATTTCTTCTAGACATCTTTTTAATCTCCTTTTTTAAATTTATATATTGAGTTAATTAGTATCTTTTTTATAGCAAAACGGAAAATTAACAAGCTCCTTATGAATACATTTCCTTAAATAAGTTTCTAAGTCCTTCATGCTCTCTAAGTACCTGAAGTGTAACTTCTGCATGTCCTTTGCAATATCCATTACCAACCATCATGTTAACGTCTTTTCCAACACCTTCTGCACCAAGAGCAGCCTTAGTGAAGCTTGTTGCCATTGAGAAGAAGTATACTGTGCCGCCATTCTTACAAGCAAGAATCGAAGCCATTTCTGTGTTTTCAATGTTAACGCAGTTAATAACAACATCAGCTAATTCGCCATCTGTTAGCTCCATGATTTTATTGTAGATTCCAACTGCATCTGTAGCATTAGCTGCAAAGTATTCGTCAGCTAAACCAAGATTCCTAGCTCTGTTAGTTGATTTCTCTGATCCACCGATACAAATAACTTTTCCGTTTACACCGGCTCTCTTCTTTGCTTCGTACAAGCACAGAAGTCCAGATTTTCCGCCGCCACCGATAATTACTACTGTATCACCTGACTGAACTAATTTAGCAGTCTGAGCAGGAGCTCCTGCAACATCTAATGCAGATAATGCAAGTCCTTCCGGCATATCATTAGGAAGCTTTGCATAAATACCGCTTTGGAAAAGAATAGCTTTACCCTTGATATCTACCTGGTCAATGTCAGGTCTTACTTCTAATATTTCATCGATTACTAACGGAGTAAGGGAAAGTGATACTAATGTAGCAATTTTGTCACCAACTTTTAAATCTCCAACATAGTTTTCTCCAACCTGCTCAACTGTTCCTATAAGCATACCGCCGGAACCAGTCCATGGATTCTTATGCTTACCTGCTTTAGCAACAATTCCTAGCATAGTTTTTTTGATTTCTTCAATATCTCCGTTAGCTCTTTTTTCGATTTCAGTAAAAGAAGCTGAGTCAATGTTTAGAGTTTTTACATCAATAAGTACCTCGTTGTCATAAATTTCCATGTTATTATCAATAACATCCGCTGGTTGCGGAAGTACTCCCTTTGGTGAAATAACTCTGTGTGTTCCATATGGGCATCCCTTTTTCATAATAATCATCCTCCTAAAAAATTTTATTAACAATAATTGTTCAACTATTTAAATAAAGTTACATTTTAATTTTCTTTTTCATTATAATTATAGCAAGTCTTGCTTCTTAAACTTCCGAAAATTAAGTGTAAACTTCTGTGGCTTTTACTTTTGCCACACTATTCTCACATCATTATATATAGCAAAATCCATGCCAAAAAGTTTTTTGTCTGTTTTAGTGGGTTTGACTGTTATTTTTTTAATTTTTGAACCGTTTTATGTTCATATATAAAAACATGTGAACCGTTTTATGTTCACATGTTTTTATATATGATTTTTTTTAATCTAGGTTGTATTTCTTTTTCTTTCTGAGAAGCTGTGTTTGGCTAACTCCAATGGCTTTAGCAGTCTTTCTCGAAGAACCGTATTTTTCACAGGCATGTGATATAAGTTCCTTTTCATAGCTTTCTACCATTTCATTCAATGTCAAGACTAAATCTTTGTCAATATTTTCCCAAACAATTTCCGTTTTCACACTTTCAAAAATATCTTCATGAAGTTCCTTCATTACATCCAGAAGTGTAATATTTTCACCTTTAGAACTAATCAAAAGCCTTTGAACAACGTTCTCCAACTCTCTTATATTTCCCGGCCATCGGCATTTGCATAAATGCTCTAAGGCATCATCATTAATCCCTCTTGACATTGAAAATTTTTCGCTATAAATTTTGATAAAATGCCTTGTCAATGCAGGAATGTCACCACTTCTTTCTTCCAAGGAAGGCACTTTAATCGGAAAAACATTCAGTCTATAATACAAGTCTCGTCTGAATAATTTTTTTTCAATAAAGTCCTCCAGATTTCTATTCGTCGCTGACAGAATTCTAACATTTGTTTTGACAGGAACACTGCCTCCTATTCTGAAAAATTCTCCTTCCTGTATTACTCTCAGCAATTTTGCCTGCATGTCCAAAGGGAGTTCACCAACCTCATCAAGGAATATGGTTCCCTTGTCTGCAAGCTCAAAATATCCTTTTTTCCCACCTGTGTTAGCACCTGTGAAGGCTCCCTTTTCATAACCAAAAAGCTCTGATTCTATCAAATTCGGGGATATTGAAGCGCAATTTATTTTAATAAATGGTTGCATATTCCTGGAACTATTTTTCTGTATTATATTGGCTACTTTTTCTTTGCCCACACCCGTGTCTCCTGTTATAAGTACATTACAGTCATATTTAGAAACACTAAGCATCTCATCCAGCAATGCGGCTGTAGCCCTTGATTCACAAATAAAATTTTCTACCAATGTCTCTCTGTGCCATACATTTTCCGTCAACCTGCTATCCATACTCAAAGAGAAAGGATATTGTTCGCTTACCTTTGCTTCTAAAGTTTCTGCATCCTTTAAATAAGGAGCTACAGCCTTTACCAGTTCTATATCAAATTCATCATATTCTTCCAGATATCCTTCTGCACTTTTGATACTGAGTTGCTTGGAAACAGCCTCTGTTATATAAAGTGCAATATTATAGTTGTTTATTAAATTAGCAAAAAACACACTACCGCCAGACTTAGTTGCAAGCAAATTTATTGTCTCTGCTCCTGTAATATACGCACAATTTATAGAAACATCAAAGATGGAATCCAGCTGTAGTTTTTCTATGCACTCCATTGGTTTTAATATATCCACATAGTAAGTTTCATCAAAAGTCAAAGAAAGCAGATCATCAACAGTCTTTCCTTTTACCACCATATCCGTATTTTTATCAAAAAAGTTTATAATCTCAGCATCTTTTCCTGCTATAAGTCTTACAGTTTGTCCGTACAAAATGTTTGTGAGCAAATTATTTCCTACTACAAGGAATTTCTTGTTTCCTTGTATACTCGCTTCCTTACTAACACTGTATAATGTCCCTGATTCATTGAATGTAAACAACAATAGATCTATTGGGACTTGAGTTTTTCTTCTCACCAAAGGTACCTTGTCAAAAGCAATTGTATAACCTTCTGCCTCCAATTGGAAATACGCCTTATCTACTTTAAGTATTCTTTCTATATGCAGAGGCATTGTGGCTAGCGAAGCATTACATATCACTTCTTCCCCTACTTTTAGGTTCTTTATATTATGATAATCTCTTCCAATTTCTTCGACTACTCCATAAAGAAGTCCTCCCGTATCTGTTACAGGATTATGGAGTTTTCCTCTTTTGCTTACTATATCAATTATTTTTTCTTTTATTTTTTCATCATTGTTATTCGCTTCAAGGCAAATTTGCTTAAAACTTGTTGTTTCAAGCTGTATCTTGCGAATTGAAATCCTAATCTCGTGAGCCTCTATCTGTCTTGAATTATCTAGCCTCCATGCACAAGTAGGCAGCACGTGTTTAGGCTCAATCACTCTGTTCATTCCATAATTATTTTCCATAAAAGCTCCTTTTTATAATAGCTAATATATCTTCCCAATTATCACTATGATATTTTATAACCATATATCAACTCTTAGGGTGTAGATGCGAATCGAAATCGGTTCACTTTTGAGTTAATTCAATGATAACTTATTGGCACGACTTTTGCAATAATATATTGTATCTTAATCAGCTAATTTTTCGAATTGTGCTTTTTTATAATTTGCGTAAAAATATCGTTGCATTATTTGTAATAATATTTTCACTTTAAAAGCAATTTGAATAATTAAATTTAACTATATGTAAAAGGAGATATGAAATGGAAAAAATTACTTCAACAATCAGGCTAAGAATGTCATTTAAAGATGCTCACTATGGTGGAGATTTAGTAGATGGAGCTCATTGTGTACACCTTTTTGGAGATGTTGCAACAGAGCTTTTAATCAAATGTGATGGAGATGAAGGCCTATTCCTTAGATACGATGAAGTTGAATTCTTAGCACCTATTTATGCAGGCGACTATATTGAAGCTTATGGAGAAATCACTAAAGTTGGAAACACTTCAAGAGCAATGGAATTTGTTGCAAAAAAAGTTATTGCTGCAAGACCTGAAATCAGTCCTTCCGCTGCAGATTTCTTGGAAGAACCAATTGTTGTTTGCAAAGCAAAAGGTATTTGTGTAACTCCAAAAGATAGCCAAAGAAAATAATTTTCCCAAATTCTATCAAAAGCCGGTCTATCCTCTGATTATTCAGTGGACAAGCCGGCTTTTCTATATCTGATCATCGCGAATTTTTCCTCTATAATTAAATCCACCTATTTATTAATCATTCTTTAGGTATTCTATTTCCTGTTTGGTCAGTTTCCTATAATGTCCTTCTTTCAAATGTCCAAGATACAATTCTCCTATGGCAACCCTCTCCAATTCCAAAACCTTGTTTCCTACTGCCGAAAACATTTTTCGAACCTGTCTGTTTTTGCCCTCATATATTTGTATCTCAACAATAGCATTTCTATCATTTTGCTTTATTATATTTACATTGGATTTGGAAGTAACAAAACCTCCAATATCTACACCCTTTTCCAATATTGCAACTCTCTCTCTAGAAAGAATTCCCTGAACCTTCGCCCTATACGTCTTGTAGATTTTGTATTTAGGATGAGTAAGCTTAAAAGCTAAATCCCCATCGTTTGTCATTAGAAGCATTCCTGAGGTATTGTAATCAAGTCTTCCTATTGGGAATAACCGTTCCTGAATGTCCGTAATCAATTCTATCACTGTAGGTCTGTCACGCTCATCATTAAGTGAGGTTATATAGCCTTTTGGCTTATTAAGCATAATATAAATCATTTTATTTGAAGTTTTTATTACTCTGCCGTTTACTTCAACAATATCTCCTTCCTGAACATCATAGCCCATCTCTTTCATAGGAAGTCCGTTTATCTTTACGTTCCCTGCCGCTATAAGCTCATCCGCTTTTCTTCTGCTGGCAACTCCTGCCTGCGCTATATATTTGTTAAGTCTCATAAATTCTCCTTTTGATCCCAAAACCAGGTGCTTTATTAAATATATATTTCCCTATTTTCCTTAATTGCATCCTCATTATTGCGGCCTTATTTTTGTTTATTATAAATTTTAGCATAAGTTTCCACAAAATAAAAGTGCAATAGAATAAATAAGATAAAATATCAGAAAACAAATCAAAAATCATAGTGCAAATTATCTTTATAAAAAAATCACACCATGTTATACTATATAGAAAATCCGAGAGGAGAAAATGGCAGATATTTTATTACTATTTGAAATATCTGCATTGAAGAATATGGATGACAATTTACAAAAAAGGACTTTAATCATGGCACTTTATGCCGGAGAATTAATGATGAAAAATGGTGCAGAGGTATATAGAGTAGAAGATACCATTCATAGAATATGCAAGGCTTACAACTATCCTTATGTAGAAGTTTTTGCAATGCCAACAGGGATTTTTGCCTCTGTGGATGACGGAGAAAATAGTGGCTCAAATACCTACATCAAAAGAATTAAAGGTTCAAATATTGATCTTGATAAAATTTCTAAATTAAATGATTTTTCCAGAAAATTCACAAGCACAGATCTTTCCTTTCTATCAACCTTGGGGTGTGCACTGGTTTTTCACGTTCCAAAAAAGCACCTAATTTTTGCCGCACTGACAGGAGGGTGCGGTTGGTGTACTTACTCATATTTTGCTTCGGTTTTCGAAAGCAAAATATTTGGTTGTTTTGTAGCTGCCATAGTGGTGGCCTTTATTGGTGACATCCTATCCCGTGCATTGAAAGATGCCTCTACTCTGTTCATAATACCCGGAATAATACCCTTAGTACCGGGAAGTGGTATGTATTACACTATGTTGGATGTAATACATGGTAATTTTGCGCAAGCGGCAAGTACAGGCACTGAAACAATTTTGATGGCAGGTGCTATTGCAACGGGTCTTTTGGTATTTGGTTCCATATTAAAAGCAATAATTACCTTCCCAAAGAAATTGATTACAAAAAATTAATTCTATATAGCAACACGATTGCTAATGAAGAAGATAAATATTATCCAGATCTAGCTTTCTTACTTTTTTTTGAATTTCTTCCGGATTTGTTGAGTACAGGTCTTTTTCCTTCATTCGATTAAAATATTCTGCCCCTGCAAAAGTGTATCTGCTCATCAGACCCTCCCTGGTTTTTTCCCTCTCGTTTGCATAAGCTGCCAAATCGCCGATAGCCGTCTCCCTTGGAAGTTCTAAAAGCCTTTGCCCTTTTGCATACCTTATTACATTATACCCTGCAAGTGTTCCTGTTGATATAGCCTCCGTGTGCCCCACAAAAAGACCTGATTTTTCACCCCCGCAAAAGAGGTTTTCCACACCGTTTACCTTGAAATTATTTTCACGTTCCGCAACCGACAAATATCTGATGGAATTCCCCTTACCTCCTGCATAAGGATCCACATATCTTGCATCTTCAAAGCCAGGTATTTTTCTCAACTTTTCCAAAGGAAAATATGGAGTCATTATCTTTGCATAACCAGTATCCAGTAATATGATATTTTGGGCATATTCCGGTAAAGCATATTGTTGACAGACCTTCTGCTCCAATTTCTTATTTGCAAAAGCCACTTCATCCTCTTCTATTTTATTTTTCAAAGGTATTTCCACATATGGGATTGGTATTACTGCGACTCCCGTTTCATTTAATTTCCTCTGAATTTCTTCCGACAAAGATTCCTTTTCTAATTTACCAGAGCCGCTGAAAGCACCAAATTCCCCATCTTTGCGCATTCCCATTATGTCATTTAAACCTGCTTTTTGCGTGATACTTACCCGAGGTCCGAACGCAGGGCATCTCAAAATGCACATGCAACAACCGTTTCCATAGGCTAGACAGTTTCCCATGGGTCCTGTAGAACCTGTACATTCTATAAATACATCTCCCTCAATTACTTCATCATTTGCCAAAATTACTTTTTTAATATGTTTTTTTATGTCTTTTTCTGATATATTATCTTTTTGACTAAAGCTTTGATTTTTATCCATCCCTAACCTTGAAATCTCAATTTCTACATCTATAACCCTGCTCATCAGTTTTATTTCTATACCTCTTTCCACAAGAAGCCTTCTGACAGCTGGCTCCACCCTTATTACATTGTATAGACTCGCATGTTTATGCCCCGGAAAATCAACATTAACGTGTCTTGCAAGCTTATCGGTTATTCCAAAAAGTTCATCTGCCCCCATTGCTATATTTTCCTCTGCAGCCGTAAAGCGACCATTGTTTCTCATTATTCCTCCAACATTACCAAGCCCAAGCAGCATATCAGTCTTTTCAATTAAAACCACCTCTGCTCCTGATTTTCTGGCTTGAAGTGCAGCCGCACAGCCTGACCAACCACCGCCAATTACTATTACCTTATACATAAAACTCCCCCTTATTGTGAATACCTATCATGTCATAGTATTCACAGAATTGAAATTTTATGATTTATATACGGTTAAAATTATGGGCAATACTATCTTGTTTGTCCAACATTAGAGAAAAATGTGAATGCCGCCGTTTAGTTTTCTATTGCCACATTGCAAAGTTCTGGTCGTATCTCCGAATAGCTGATTATAGCATTAACCGTAAACACTAAATCGGATTCTAAAATTACACTTGTTGATTTTACACTAATGTTTATATTGGGTGACTCCTGTGATACATGCGGTATATTAATCCATCCAGAGGTTCCCAAAGTATTTACCATTCCCGTGATTCCATCAACAGCATTATATTTCTGATATACTAAAAAATTGTATTGCATTCTTTCATTCTGAAGATCTATGGTTTCGCCGAATATACATGTTGTAGGAGTTCCAATTAATGTTATTGCTTCTGGAATTATGGGTGCTGATACATTTGTGTTATTAGCCATAAAGGCTGTTGATAACTGATTTAAAACTGCTGAAATTTGCATTTTTATTTCCTTTCATAAAGACATAAAAAATATGGGAACAAAAAAAATATTTTGTATTATTATATTTAAATAGATTTCCTATATGCTCTTTAATAGAGTAGAGAAATAATAGCCAGTATTATTTCCCTCTCGTTGAACCGTACGT
>CAZWCK010000004.1:0-20457 GCA_964632625.1 uncultured Oscillospiraceae bacterium | reverse complement strand
TCTTTTGTAAATTTCATAATGTATTTAGCCATTGATACCCTCCATTTCACATTTTACTCTGCTGTTGATTCCACATCCACGACAACCATTACGACAATCAGTGGTCACAGTTGCCTGCTTTGCATTTTCATTTTCATTTATTAAGAATTTCTTGGAAATACCCGAATCTATATGCTCCCATGGAAGTATTTCTTCATAGTCATGCTCCCTGTTATTATAAAAGTGTGCATCTATATTTGTATCTTTTAACGCCTTTAGCCATAAATCATTTTTGAAGTGTTCTGACCAACCATCAAATTTGCATCCTAGTTCAAAGGCTCTAACCAGTGTTTTTCCAACTCTTCTATCCCCTCTTGCAAACACGGACTCAAGTAAACTTGTATCTGTGTCATGATAATTGAAGGTCACACATTTCATCTTTAGTTTATTTCTTAGATAATTGTGTTTATCATTGAAGCTCTCCTGTGTATCCTGCGCACACCATTGAAATGGCGTATGTGCCTTTGGAACGAAGTTTGAGGCACTTACTGTAACATTGAATTTTCCACCTCGTGAGCCTCTAATTTTATGATGCAGCTCTACAATATTTTTTGCAATCTCTGCAATACCATCAAGATCTTCATATGATTCTGTTGGAAGTCCTATCATGAAATAGAGCTTGATGTTGTTCCATCCCAATTCCAAAGCTTGCTCTATTGAGCTATATATGTTTTCCTCTGTAATGCATTTGTTGATAACGTCTCTAAGTCTTTGTGTGCCTGCTTCAGGCGCAAAAGTAAGACCTGATTTTTTGTAACCCTGTATTTCATCCAATACTTTGAAAGAAAATGAGTCAAGTCTGAGCGATGGTAAAGACAGTGAAACATTTTTTTCTTTGCATTTTCTCATTAATTCTGTAACCAAAGGCTCAAAGCAAGAGTAATCACTTGTAGAAAGTGACAACAATGACAGCTCATCATGCCCTGTGTTTTTTAGTTGCTTTTCAACTAAATTTAATATATTCTCAGATGTTCTTTCCCTTACAGGTCTGTAAATCATTCCTGCCTGGCAGAATCTGCATCCCCTGCTACAACCTCTAAAAGTTTCAACGACAGCTCTATCATGAACAGTTTCTATAAATGGAACTATGTTTTTTTCCGGAAATTCCACCTTGTTTATGTCCGGTACTATGCATCTTTTTATCTTGTCAGGTGCACCGTCATATAGCTTTTCAATTTTTTCTATAGTACCATCATCTTTGTACTTTGGCTCATAGAATGCAGGAACATACATTCCTGTTAGTTTACACGCCTTTTTCAAAAAATCTTCCCTACTGTTCTTCTCTTTTTTTGATGCGGCAAATAGTTCAAATAGTTCCACTAATGATTCTTCTCCATCGCCAATTATAAACAAGTCAACTATTTCCGCCAATGGCTCAGGATTATAGGCACAAGGTCCTCCTGCTATAATCAATGGGTTTTCTTCTTTTCTATCTTTGCTGAATATTGGAATATTTCCAAGGTTAAGCATGTTTACTATGTTTGTAAAAGACATTTCATATTGAAGAGTAAAACCTAAAATATCAAGTTCATTAATTGGCGTCTTTGATTCTAATGTAAACAATGGAACTTCATTTTCTCTCATTACCTTTTCCATGTCTATTGCAGGTGAAAAAACTCTTTCACAAAAAAAGTTTTCTTTCTTGTTTATTATGTTATATAAAATCTGAAGACCCATATATGACATACCTATTTCATAGGTATCAGGAAATGCAAACCCAAAATGAACCTCTAAGTTTTCCGTATTTTTATCTATTGAATTTATCTCTTTTCCTATATATCTAGCTGGTTTCTCAACTTTTTTCAATAACTTGTCTAATATTATATTTGAAATTACTTTTTTTTTCATAATATATTCCTCTTATCCCTCAAATCTAAAATGAAATTTATCAAAAATTAAACCATCTTAGTAAAATATGACTTTAATTCTTCAAAGAAGTATTAAATAACTGATCTAATGTAATGCCTATATATTCCTCTATTTGACTTATAAGCCTCTTTGTTATCAGGGTTTTTCGCTTAATTATTTCAATTGTGTCGTTATTTCCTACTGTCAATGCTTTTTCTATAACATATTTTATCCTTACATCAAGTCCAACATATTTATCCTCTTTTACAAGTCTGTCACCTAGACAAACCATATCTATCTCAGAAATTTTGGAAATATCATCAACTATTGTATAAAACATGTGACGAAGAATAATGTCTGCTTCTTTCTCATATCCCATATCAGCCACAATTTTGCTGCCTATTTCCCAATGCCTGCCCTCAACTCTTGCAATATCATGCATGAGCGCCGCACCTCTTATCAACTCCACATTCAGGTTAAAGTCTTTTTTATTAAGTTCTTCAGCAATTTTTACTGCAACCTCCGAAACAGCTATACAATGCTTCACAACATGCGAAGGTGTACCATACTCCTTCAACAAGTCAAAACACTTTTCCCTGGAAATATTCTTGTCCATTTAAAACGCTCCTATGTATTTATATCAAAATACTTTCATTACATATAAACTATAATAATTACAGCATATTAAGTTAGTATATCATAAATCTAAAATTTATTCATTATACTTTATGGAATAAAAAAACTTCTTTTTAGGATTATTGTCCATATATTCGCCAATTACCTCTCCTTTTCTTACTCTTTGCAGTTTTTTTACATAGATTTTACTACAGTTCCCATATGTGCTTATTGACTCTTCTCCATGAGAAATAATTATGTAATTTCCTAATTCATCACTTGTCCCTGCGTTTATTACAGTACCTCCATTTACAGCATAAACTGAGGATATATTGTTTGTTGTCCCTGTAGCTACAACATCTATTGGATCACCATATGGAATTGGCGACATAACTGTATGCGCAATATTTCCCAAGGTTTTTATCATGTCTGATTTATTTTTTTCTTCTTTATATGTATTAAATACCTGAACAATATTTTCCTTTGAATAATTCACTGATATTTTTTCAATACAAAAATCATAACCTTTATTTAGCACTTTATTGTCAATTATTTGAATTGCCATTATTAAAATACCAATTATTATTACTATTTCCACCTGTCTCAAAAATATTTTTTTCATACTGTTCTCCATTTTCTGTTTTATTTCAAAGCAATGCCTAAACTTGTCTAAACTATAATATTAAGCTATTTAATTCTATTCAAAATTAATGAGAATTATGCTAAAATATAGCGTGTATATAACCTATCACAAAAATTATGTGTATAACCTATCACAAAAATTATGCCAATTGACTAATAACCTAATTAATGGTATAGTTAAGTAGAAATTCAACGTAAGATTTGTAGTTATTAGTAGTTAGTGAGGTATGTAATTTGAATTATTCAGAAATGTTGGAAAATATCATAAGCGAAAGTAATTTATCACTAAGGCAAATTGCAAAAAGATGTGCAGAATATGAACTAAGCATAACTCCATCTTATATATCACAATTAAAAAACGGAAAATTACCCCCTCCAACTCCGGAGGTTTCAATGATTTTGGCAAAGGCTTGTAATTCAAAAGAAGAATCTAAATTGATATTCCAAGGCTATTTGGAAAAAGCACCTGAAGTCATCAAGGAATATATGTTTGCCTCATCTCAACTGAACAAAATAATGCTAGAATCACTGTGCAAAATGGATGGAAACACTCAAATAAATGAACAATCCATGAATCATCTTCAGGAAATGGATGTGCTCACAACTATCGAAATGACTTCCAAATATATCAAAGATGGGGTCGTTGAATATCGCCCTGATCTTGCCAAAGAAATAACTCTGGCAAGTGGTGGAATTATTGCAGACAAGGGTGATATAACTACTATGATACTAGGTGATACTTCAATGTCACCCACAATACCTATTCACTCTTTTATATACATTTTTCCAACTAAAACAGATTTACTAAAAGAACGTGACATTATAGTAATGTATCCAATGGGCAAAAAACAAGCAACATTGAGAAGAATTTTCATATGCAGGGACAAAATTTTATTGATTCCTGATGACAAATCTCTTGAAGTATTTATAATTGATTCTTTTGATGAAATCAACTATTTAGGTAAGGTTATTTCTTATAGAGTTGATCTTTAATTGCGCGTCTACCAGAAAGGCTTATATTTCCATATTCTAAAGTTTTGAAATTAAATAGCTGCCTCTTATTTGAAGCAGCTTATTTTTATTTATTTTGTTCCTTTTCTCCTACTTTACCACTCATCGTAATACTCAAATTCAAAATTCATAACCTTTATGGTATCTCCTTCTTCCAAACCAAGTTCCTTCAATTTATCAATACCACCATTCTTTTCAATATACTTATAAAAATACCTTAATGAACCAGCATCATTGAAGTTTGTTGAATTAAAGATTTTCTCCAACTGTTTTCCTTTAAGTATAAATTTTTCATTTTCTCTTAAAGCATATATTTCTCTGTAGTTAGGATCCACATTATCCTTCTCAAAATCAAACAGTTCGTATTCTTGTTCATCTTCTTTGGGCTCAAGAGACATCTGAAATAACCTTGCAGCAGCTTCTGCAAGCAATTCATGGACACCCATGTTTATAGGTGCTGAAATTGGAAATACTTTATATCCTTTTTCCTCCACATATTTCTTGAATTCAATATATTGAGGTGATTCCTTTGAAGTCATGTCCATTTTGTTTGCAGCAACAATCTGCGGTTTCTTTGTCAGTTTGTCACTGTACAACGACAATTCCGTGTTAATTTTTTCAAAATCTTCTATTGGGTTTCTACCCTCACTTCCAGAAACATCAACTACATGAATCAGAAGTTTAGTTCGTTCAATATGCTTAAGGAAAAAATGCCCCAAGCCTGCACCCGCATGTGCACCTTCTATAATACCTGCAATATCCGCAATTACAAAGCTGGTGTCAAATATTTCTACTACCCCCAGATTTGGTGCAATAGTTGTAAAATGATAGTTCGCAATTTTAGGATTGGCTTTTGTGGACACAGAAAGCAGTGTAGATTTTCCCACGTTTGGAAAACCAACTAAACCGACATCTGCAATAAGTTTCATTTCTAAAATAACACTTCTTTCTTTTGCAAAGCCTCCTGCTTCTGCAAAATTTGGTGCTTGTCTTACAGCATTTTTGAAATTTACATTTCCTTTTCCACCTTTGCCACCTTTAGCAGCAATAAAGCTTTCTCCTGGGTTTACTAAATCCTTCATCACAAGACCAGTTTCTTCGTCTATTACTACGGTTCCGGGCGGTACTTTTATTACAAGATTTTCTCCATCCTTGCCGAATCTTTTCTTCTTCATACCGTCCTGACCACTCTCAGCTTCATATTCTCTCTTATATCGGAAATCCATCAGTGTTCTCAGGTTATTATCAGCAATAAACATAACATTTCCGCCTTTTCCTCCGTCTCCGCCATCTGGTCCGCCTTCCGGAACAAAGGGCTCACGTCTGAAAGAGACACAACCATTTCCACCTTTTCCTGATTTTATCTTAATTTTCGCTCTATCTACAAACATTTTGATTCCTCCTTTCTTTGTTATTCTATTAAACTTTCCTGTTTTTAATCAATTATTTGCATATTTTATTCTCAATAGATTAAAAAACCCCTATATTAATATAGGGGCTCATTTAAACAATATTATGCTTCTTTTGGATATACGCTTACTTGCTTTTTAGTCTTGTCTTTTCTTTCGAATTTTACTGCACCATCCACCATTGCAAATAAAGTATCATCTCCACCAATGCCAACATTGTTACCAGGATGGAACTTTGTCCCTCTCTGTCTTACTAAGATACTTCCAGCACTAACATACTGTCCGTCACCTCTCTTGACACCAAGTCGTTTCGACTCACTATAACGACCGTTCTTAGAGCTACCTACTCCTTTTTTACTTGCCATAGATCAGACACCTCCCTTTTCGTCTATTTTACTACGAATTTATTTCAATGCTTCTTCAATAGTTGCAATTAAATCTGCATTTGTAGCTTTTTCATTAATTTGAATATTGTTCTCTTTTGCAAAAGCAATCAATTCAACTTTTTTCATTGATTTAAATGATGGCTTTTTTCCTTCTGCTTCTTCAGATACAGCTTCTACTTCTGTTATAGCTGCTCTCTTTGCAGGTTTATCTGTACCAATACCTGTGATTTCAATCATAGTATATGGCTGTCTGTGACCCTGCTTCTTTCTAAAGTCCTTCTTTGACTTGTACTTGTAGATAATAACCTTCTTAGCCTTGCCATTTTCTACTACAGTTCCAAATACCTTTTCTCCAAGGTAAGGTGCTCCCACCTGAACCTCACTGTCATTGTTAAGTACTAATACCTTGTCGAATTCAACCTTTTCACCTGAATTTACATCTAATTTTTCAATTGTGATTACGTCGCCTTCCTGTACTCTGTACTGCTTTCCGCCTGTTTCAATTACTGCATACATTAACTTTTTTACCTCCTCTATCCAGTCTCGCCATCCTAGGTAGCATGCCTGCTTTACAAAAACCTGTTCTGAGCGGCTTACAGTGATATATGTTATCACATTTTCCAATCAGTGTCAAATACTATTTTTCAATATATACTTTGTGTTTTTTAGGTGTTTTTTAGATGTTTTTTAGATGGTCAATCCATATTAATCCTCAATCACAACTCCATCTTCATCAACCTTCAATTCTTCTTCGTTTTGTATATCGTCAATCTTCTTCAATTGATCTAAAAGAAGGCTCTGAACTTTATCCAATATTTCATTGTTCTGAATCAAATAATTTTTCACATTTTCTCTTCCTTGACCTATTCTGTTTCCATCAAAGCTATACCATGAACCGGCTTTTTCTATAATTTTTGCTTCCACTGCACAATCAAGTACATCTCCTTCTCTGGATATGCCCTTACCATACATAATATCAAATTCCGCTTGCTTGAATGGTGGTGCAACTTTATTCTTTACAACCTTTACTCTTGTTCTGTTTCCTAGAACTTGATCACCTGATTTGATACTCTCTATTTTTCTGACATCAAATCTTATGCTAGAATAGAATTTCAAAGCTCTGCCTCCAGTTGTAACTTCAGGATTTCCAAACATTATACCTACTTTTTCCCTTAGCTGATTAATAAATACCACTGCTGTGTGTGATTTATTTATGGCTCCTGCAAGCTTTCTCAAAGCCTGTGACATAAGTCTTGCTTGAAGTCCAACATGACTGTCACCCATTTCTCCCAATATTTCCGCTTTTGGCACCAAAGCAGCAACTGAGTCAATAACAACTATATCAAGTGCTCCACTTCTAACAAGCATTTCGCAAATTTCAAGAGCTTGTTCTCCTGTATCCGGTTGTGAAACAAGCAATTCTTCAACATTCACTCCTAGATTTTTTGCATATTCAGGATCAAGAGCGTGTTCAGCATCTATAAATGCGGCTTTTCCACCGTTCTTTTGTGCTTCAGCTATGATATGTAAGGTAAGTGTAGTTTTTCCTGAGGATTCAGGTCCAAATACCTCAATTATCCTTCCTCTTGGAATACCACCAATACCAGTTGCTATGTCAAGACTTATGGATCCCGTTGAAATAGCTTCTATATTTAATTTAGCACCCTCATCTCCTAATTTCATGATAGCACCCTTACCAAATTGTTTTTGAATTTGCAGCATTGCCTCTTCTAAAGCTTTTTCTCTTTCGTCTTTGTTTACACCCATTTTCGTTTCCTCCATTCTGCAAGAACATCTGTTCTCTATTATAATACCCCATTTGAATTATGCCGTCAAGCACTTTTTAAATTATTTTAGTTTTGCCACAATGTTTTTTTGTAAGATTTTTACAACCAATTATATATTACCATTTTTTTACATTTAATGCAATATTTATTTTATATTCTTATGATTATACTGAAAAGAGCCATCTAAAAAAAGACAGCTCTTTTCATATAAGCTTTAATTTATTTATAAATTTTCTATTATGAAGGAAATATAGCAAGCAATATTGACGGAAAATAAAACAAAATACTACGCATGCTCTATGTTCGTATACTGTGAGATTTCATGATTGATTGTTACAATATCCTCCACATTTAAATCATGAAGCTTTTTATGTCCTGTGATTCTTGCAAAGGTTCGCAACTCTTCTTTTGTACAGTTAAAGAAATTCGCTACTCTTTTTGCAGCAGCCTCCTGTTTGAATCTCTTTCTGAGTTCCTCATCCTGTGTAGCTACCCCTACAGGGCACATTCCTGAGCCGCAAATGCGGTATTGCTGACAAGCTGCTGCAATAAGTGCAGCAGATGCAAGAGCTACAGCATCTGCTCCCATGGCAATTGCCTTGGCAATATCTGAAGATACTCTTAAACCACCTGTCATTACAAGTTGTATATCAGAACCCATACTATCAAGATATTTTCTTGCTCTGTATAATGCATATATAGTTGGCACACTTGTGGAATCCCTTACAATCTTAGGACTTGCTCCTGTTGCGCCTCCGCGTCCGTCAATGGTAATAAAATCAGGCTCTGCAAATACGCAGAATTCCATGTCCTTTTCTATTTTTCCTGCTGCAATTTTTATTCCTATTGGACGGCCCTCCGACCTCCTCCTCAATTCGTGAACCAAAGACTTCAAATCTTCCTTTGTGTCTATCCCTGGGAATTTTGATGGGCTTATGACATCTTTTCCTATTGGTTTATCTCTTATAAGTGATATTTCCTTTGTCACTTTTTCTCCAGGAAGGAGACCACCCATGCCGGGCTTGGTTCCCTGTCCAATTTTAATTTCTATTGCATCTGAGTTTTTCAGATTTTGGTCTGTTACACTATATAAATTGGGAACATATTCAAATATGTATTTGTATGCAGCCGCCATTTCTTCAGGAAGTATTCCTCCTTCTCCGCTACACATTGCCGTTTTTGCCATTGCAGTTCCTTGTGCTAAAGCAACTTTAGTTTCTTGAGAAAGTGCTCCAAATGACATGTGAGACACATATGCCGGACATTCCAAAACCATTGGTTTTTTGGCATTTTTTCCTATTGTAACTGATATATCTACCTCTGCATGCTCATCAAGTGGCATTGGATTTAATTGTGCTCCCAAAATCAATATATCATCCCAATTAGGCATATTTAGTTTAGTACTCATAGCATCAATTATAGGCCTACCGCTGACCGCCATCTCATGGATGTCGGCCATGTATCTGCATTCCTTATCCTGCCTTTTGTATTGAGACGGATAATCAAGGTCAGAATTGACAACCTCTTCTTGAAAATTGGCTTCATCAACGGCTTCCTTATCTTCTTCTAGAAGGTAAAACACCTCAGGGGGTTGAAAACACACTGGGCATTCCTTCAATTCGGAGAAAGGAGCTCCTTCTTTTTCTTCATCATATATGTATCCACAAACCCCACATTTATACCTAGCCATATAATACCTCCTTTAAATTCTATAATTATAAATTTACAACATTATATAGATTTAATCATATTTTAATTGTATTTGCCTTAAAATGCAAATACAAATAGATTTTTCAGGAAAATTTTCAGGAAAATCTATTCTTGTTTTATTTAAGGATATTAACTTGATTTATCATAATTTAGGTTCTTTTTGCCTTTGCTAACAAATGTACAAAAAAAGTGCTTAAATCCTTCAAATATTGAGTTTTTAGGCAAATTCCATATTATAAATTTATATCTGCTGATTTTTACATACTTTCATTTTTTGTTGCAGTTACTTTTCCATCAATAGTTTTATTTACCAGATTCAGCATTTCAAGAACTGTTCTGTTTCTATTTGATTTTCTACTGGTATTCCTTACTTGAATGCTTTTGCATATTACGCTATCATCAAAGGCAACACCTATATAAGAAAGTCCTACCGGCTTTTCGTACGATCCTCCATCAGGACCTGCTATTCCCGTTACAGAAATGCAAAGCCTGCTGCCACTTACCTTCTTCAAGCCTTTTACCATTTCAAGTGCTGTTTCTTGGCTCACAGCACCAAATTTCTCTATTGTATTTGGATTTACACCAAGTTCCTCAACCTTTGACTTATTACTATAAGTAATAAAACCTCTGTCAAACACTGCAGAAATCCCCTCAATATCTATTATCTTTTCTGCAAACATTCCTCCTGTACAGGATTCAGCGCAGGAAATGGAAATATTATTTTCCATTAACTTCTTTCCTACTACATCAACTAAATCTTCATTGTCCACGCTGTAGATATATTCTCCTATTATCTTTCTTACTTCTTCAAGCATTTCATCAACTGCCAGCCTTGCTTCCTCAACAGTGTTTCGTTTTGAAGCAATTCTCAAGTAGCTTTCACCTTCTTTTGCATACGTAGCAATTGTCGGGTCTGTCTGGTTGTTGATTAAATCCAGAAGTTCTGTTTCCAGCTTGGATTCGCCTATTCCGTAAGTCCTGATTAATCGATAAAATATTGCTCCATCAGTCATTGCCTCAAGAAGATGCCTTACTCTTTTTTGGAACATTCTTGTCATTTCTCTTGGAGGCCCAGGAAGGCATATAATAATTTTCCCATTTTCTTCAAGGGCAAAACCCGGTGCTGTTCCGCAATCATTGTCAAGTATGGTTGCTCTTGATGGAAAATAAGCCTGTTTGAGATTGTTGTCTGTCATTGTTCTATTCATTTTTGCAAAGTTTTCTTTCAATGCTTCCATCGAAGGCTGATGCAATACCATTTCATCGTGCATAGTTTCACAAGCTATCTCCTTGGTAAGATCATCCTGTGTAGGTCCAAGACCTCCTGTTGTAATAATAAGGTCGCATTCCTTAAAGGCAGTGTTAATAGTTTTTTTAACACGTTCTGGGTTATCACCCACAGTACAATGATACATTACATCAAATCCCAAATGCTGTAGCTGTTGTGATAAATATACTGAATTTGTATTTGTAATCTGCCCAAACAATATTTCTGTTCCAACTGTTAATATCGTAGTTTTCATTAGTTAGCCTCCTATGCTATATTATTTCTTTTTTAATTACTATCCTGTCACAATTAGTTTTTAGTTTTCACATCATCATGAATCCAACCATTACAATTCCCATATCTGCACAAAAATGAACGAAATAACTATTGAGAAAGGTTTTGCCTTTTTCATCAAGAAAATTAAAAATCAATCCACCAATTGTAAGTCCCACAAGAACAAAGAGCATAACTGCAATATTGAACCATCCTTCAATATTTGCCATATGATATATTGCAAATCCCAAGGAGCTAAGAATATATGCAGTAGGTCTTTTTAAAAACTTTAAAAATTCTAAAAATAAAAAACCCCTAAAAAATAATTCTTCAAACAGTGCATTCACTAAACATAGATAAGCACCATAAAATATCAATTTTTTTGAAGTAATCATGTATTTATTCTCGAAATCAGACACAATGTTATTTATATCAATATATGGTTCCAAAATGTTAAAAACAATCGGGAAGCCCACCAAAAGAATCAGGCCAAGACCCATTGCAAAAAACTTCCTTTGCCTGAAGCTTTTGTAACAGGTTTTCCTCCCACTGTTTTTAAAATTCACAATTGAATCTCTTACTATATTTACCCCAAATAAACAATAATATCCAACCATTATCAGAATTAACATAATAACCTTTATTGCACATTTAATAGCATAAGCTACCTCTAGCCACTGATCAATTGCATAAAGCGTGAAAATAAATACTATTCCACTGATTATAATAAAATTCAACTGCTTTTTCTGTGATTTTTCTCGTATTTCTAAGTCCATTTCAAACAATAATAAAAATTTACCACGTTTATTATTTACCCTTTCTTATATTTTATTGCTGCCTAAATATGTCTTTATTTTTTGAAACATATTCAATTCCTGAAAATACTGTCATGAACAGTGAGGCCCATAAGAACAAATATGCAGCCAACTCAACATACTTCATTATTCCTGCAATTGGAGTATAAGAAATGCCTATTAACAACAACAGCGGAACTGCAACCATCTGAAGAACAGTTTTAATTTTTCCACTCATTCCTGCTGCTATTACAATGCCTTCTGAAGCTGCCACAGTACGCATGCCTGCTACAACAAATTCACGGGTGAGTATAACTATAAGCATCCAACCAGGAACTATGCCGTTTTCTACCATCAAACAAAATGCCGAGTATACTAATATCTTATCTGCAAGAGGATCCATTATCTTCCCAAAGTTTGTAACAAGATTATACTTTCGTGCAATTTTCCCATCAAGCAAATCTGTAAAGGATGCTAAAATAAAAACCACAAATGCCGCAAGATTGTATCCCATCATGTAAAGTGCTATAAAAAATGGCACTGCTATAACCCTTCCAACTGTTAATTTATTTGGTAAATTCATTTCTAAATTCCTCTCTTTCTTGACTATAACAATTTCTATACATTTTTTCTATTTGTTAGAACTACTCCCACCAAATCATAATCAAATGCATCCACAATTTCAACTTCCACAAATTCCCCGGGTTTCAATGTATATTCTTTTCCGCCATCATCAAATGTAAAAATAACTGAATTATCTATCTCAGGTGCATCATACTGTGTTCTTCCATAGTATGCCCCCTCATCATCAATTCCTTCAACCAAAACCTTCAGAGTTCTTCCAATCTTGGACTGATTTGATTCCAAGGAAATCTCTATCTGTCTCCTCAAAATAGCATCTTTTCGCTTTTCCTTCACATCCGAACGAACCTGCCCCTTCATTTCCGCTGCTGCCGTTCCTTCCTCCCTTGAGTAGGCAAACACACCAAGCCTCTCAAACCGAACTTGATTGACGAATTCCAAAAGATCTTCAAAATCCTCCTTCTTTTCACCAGGAAAACCTGTAATCAAAGTAGTTCTTATATGGATATCCGGCATTGCAGCCCTTAACTTACCTATAGTTTCCATTATGGAAGCCCTTGTAGAATTCCTGTTCATGGATTTCAATATATTGTCACTGGAATGCTGAATTGGAATATCGATATATTTACATATTTTTTCTTCACTTGCCATGACCTCTATCAATTCTTCGGTTATTTTGTCCTCATAGCAATACATTATCCTAATCCACTCAATCCCATCAATCCTGCATAATTTTCTCAAAAGCTCAGCCAATTTATATTCTCCATACAAATCTTTACCATAGCCTGAAGTATCCTGTGCTATGAGTATAAGCTCCTTGCATCCTAATTGTGCCATATATTCTGCTTCAGAAAGAATATCTTCCATTTTGCGGCTTCTGTAATGTCCTCTTATAGATGGAATAATACAATAAGAGCAAATATTGTTACACCCTTCTGAAATTTTAATAGTCCCACTGTATGGATTTTCCGGTAATTTTCTTCTGCAGTGCTCTATAAATTTCTTGTCATAATCCTTAATATGCTTTTCCCTTGAGCCTGCCTTGTGTTCCTTAATGATTTTCGGGAGTTCACCATAATTGTTTACCCCAATGAAGATATCAACCTCTGGCATTTCCTTAAATAACTCTTCCATATAACGCTGAGACAAACATCCAGACACTACAAGAACAACTTCCTCCGGCTTTGCCTGCGAAAGTTCGAAAATCCTATTAACAGATTCAATCTTTGCATCATTAATAAACCCGCAGGTATTTATTATTACCACATCGGATTCGAACAAGTCATCTGTTATTTCAAAACCTTCTTTCAACAAAATTCCTGCTGCAAGTTCCGAATCATTTATGTTCTTTGGACATCCCAAAGTTTCAAAAAATACTTTCATACTTCTCCTCTTATTTATGCTTTTAACAGATTTCCATACAAATCATTCAACAAAATTAATTAAAATCTAATCAGTTTCTTTGTCTGATTCACGCAAATCCGAAGTTTCTTCATTAAGTGAATTTAATTCCTGTTCCGTCATAAGCACCTGTCTTGGTCTTGACCCGTCTGCTGGTCCTATTATGCCCCTTGCCTCCATCATATCCACAATTCTTGCTGCCCTATTATAGCCTACTCTGAATCGTCTTTGAACCATCGAAACAGATGCTTGTCCGGATTTTACTACAGTTTCTATGGCTTGCGGAAGTAATTCATCCGCATCTTCACCCGCTACAGGCGTGTTTGCATGTTCAATGGTATGTATTACATCACTTGAATACTCAACCTCTGTTAACTGACTCTTTACATGATTTATTACTGCATTTACCTCGTCATCGGAAACAAAAGTTCCCTGCACTCTGATAGGTTTTCCCATTCCTAAAGGGTGGAAAAGCATATCACCCTTTCCTACAAGCTTTTCTGCACCTGCCATATCCAAAATTGTTCGAGAATCAAACTGTGAGGATACTGCAAAAGCTATCCTTGATGGTATATTGGCTTTGATAACACCTGTAATAATATCTACTGATGGTCTTTGGGTTGCAACTATAAGGTGCATTCCAGCTGCTCTTGCCATCTGTGCTAGACGGCAGATGGACTCTTCTACTTGTGAAGGGGCTGCCATCATAAGGTCTGCAAGCTCATCAATAATAATTACAATTTGAGGCAAAAACCTGTCTTCTTCCTCTTTCTTACTAACTGCATCATTGAAGGATTCAAGATCCCTTACTCCTTCTTCTGCAAACTTTTTATATCTGTCATTCATCTCGGCAACTGCCCAATTAAGTGCTGCTGCTGCCTTACCAGGCTCAGTAACAACAGGAATAAGCAAGTGTGGTATACCGTTGTAATTTCCTAGCTCAACAACCTTTGGATCCACAAGAACCAGCTTTACCTCCTCTGGCTTTGCCTTATATAGAATGCTCGTGATAATACTGTTTATGCATACGCTCTTTCCCGAACCTGTGGAGCCTGCGATAAGCATATGTGGCATACCCTTTAAATCTGCTGTAATTGCATTTCCTGCAATATCTTTTCCAACAGCAAAGGTAATCTTGGATTTTGCATTTTTAAATTCTTTTGAGCCAACAATTTCTCTCAAGGTTACCATGTTTACCTTATCATTTTCAACTTCTATTCCCACTGCTGCTTTACCTGGAATAGGAGCTTCTATTCTTATACTCTTTGCCTCTAAATTTAACGCGATGTCATCTGAAAGTCTTACTATACTATTTACCTTTACACCTACATTAGGCTGTATCTCATACCTTGTAACTGCGGGTCCTTGAGTAACTTGAACAACTCTTGCATCAACATGGAAATTTTGTAAGGTCTGTTCAAGCTTCATTGCCTTGGCATTTAAGTCACTTTCCAATCCCGGCTTATCGCTGTTCAGTGACTTTTTCAACAATTCAATGGAAGGAAAACTATATTGTGCCAATTTTGATGGCTGACTCATACTCAGTTCTTCTTTACTCAAGGTAGCTTCCTTTGCTTCCTTATTTGATATTTTATCTTTATTTGATACAACTTGATTAGCTATATCCTGATTTTGATCTACTACAGAATTCACTTTTCCTACCCCATCAAGACCAAAGCCTTGAGTAGGAATGTTTCTTTCAAATAATTCATCATCCTTCATATATGATAAAATTTTCTTCTTGCTTTCATTTATTTTTTTTGGATCAGACATATTTAAAGGAGGCTCTATGTCAGGCTTTTCTACCTGTCTCGATGAACCTGTAATAATAGGTACTGATCTTTCTTTTTCAATTAAAACTTTATTGTCTTTCTTATTCATGCTGATCTCATTTTCCTCTTGAAGATGTATTTCTTCCTGCTCATACAATTCTTCTCTTCTTTGAATCTTCTCTGCATGCTTCTTTTTGAAATCTTCCATAAATTGAGATAAAGGAGTATTAATTACAAGCATAAGTGATATGGTTATTACAACTACTGCAAGTATGCAAAGTCCCATCTTACCTATTATTTTCACCAACAATGCTCCAAATATCATTCCAAAAAATCCACCATTTTGACATTTAGCACCTGCATCAAAAATCTTTGCCCAGTTATTTAAAGCAAATGAAAATGTTTCTAAATCAATATATCTTACTGAGTTAAGCAAAGTACCCATCAAAAAAATCAAAAATAACAAAATCATGGATTTTACATTAATATGCGTAGTTTTTTTTGCAAATAACAATATTCCATAAACAATTAAATAATATGGTAGTATGTATGTAAGGAACCCAAAGCTTCCAAGTAAAAAATTCTTTATAACCTCACCAAAAATTCCTGCAGCATTGGTTTGCAATGCAACAACAAGAAAAGTACCTAAAGCCAGTATTATGATTGCACTTATTTCATCTCTGACTCTGCTACCTTTATTCCTCGCTGATGCAGATTTATCTTTGTTGCTTCTTGTGGAACTTGATTTTGATCCAGGTGGTCTTCCCGGTTTTCTTTTTTCTTCAGCCATCCAAATCACCTTTCTTTTCTTATCTTGATTTAATGTAATTTTTCATTGTTAATAGACAGATATTTTATTTTATGAATACTTTATGCAAACAAGTAATACATTACCACTGCTGCTCCAAGTACCCATGTATATATGGAAAAATAAAACAATTTCTTATTTGACACCACTTTAATCATGGTTTTAATTGCAAATAATCCCGAAACTGCCGCAATTATTACTCCTACCAATATGGGACCAACTATGGTCATATCTATTCCCGCTTCAAAGGCTGCCGGCGCTTCAAGAACCACTGAACCCAATATGGATGGTATTGAAATCAAAAATGCAAACTTTACTGCAAATTCTCTGTTTAAACCTGAAAACAAACCCCCTACCAATGTGGATCCTGATCTTGATATTCCCGGAGTAATGGCAATACCCTGGCAAATTCCTACAAGCACAGCATGTCTGAATTTCATTTCTTTAACACCCTTTGTAAGACGAGGTATTCTTTCTGCTATCCACATAATTGTGCCAGTAATCAGAAGTCCTATGCCTATTGGCAAAAGTGATAAATAAAATGAAGCAAACAGATCATTAAACACTATTCCTATAATGCCTGTTGGAATAGTAGCAACAATTATCATAAATCCAAGTCTTCTTGTTGGATTTACATTTATCCTCAATCCCTTTCCCGTGAATATATCTTTAAATACTGCAAAAAGCTCTAATATCAATTCCAATATGTCTTTCCAATAAACAATAAATACTGAAATCAATGTTCCAAGGTGAAGAAGAACAGCAAAAGCAAGAACGCTTTCTCCTTCTATGCCAAAAAAATGCTGCAAAAGCGCCAAGTGTCCTGAGCTACTTATTGGAAGAAATTCTGCCAATCCCTGTACTAAACCCAATATTACTGCTTCAAAATAACTCATATAAAAAAATCCCCCTGTAAAATTAATTTTGATATAATTCATAATTTATTCTTGAATTATGCCCTGCTATTTTTTGTGATTTTAGTCAAATCCATCAATTAGTATATCACATATTATTCCAAATTCATAGCAATTTTAAAAAGGACCTGCAAACCTTATTCTTAATTAAGCTATTTGCAGATCCTTAATTTAGTTTTATGATATAAAAAAAGTGCAAATTACGAAATCAAAGATTTCTATTTGCGCATGTTGGCTGTTTAGCAGTATGATATTCAGCCAACTATTAAGGTGCTTTCTTTGATATTCCGTCAATATCGCAGGCGATATTTCCTATATAATAAAAAATATATTCTGGTTTTTTACACTAACCTATATATATTACTTTTTATTGATATAGCCCTTTGCTTTCAAAGCCTCTGCACATAGCACAGCTCCTCCTGCTGCACCACGAACAGTATTGTGAGAAAGACCTATGAACTTGAAATCATAAATGCTGTCTTCTCTTATTCTTCCTATTGTTACACCCATTCCCTTCTCATAATCAACATCAAGAACTACCTGTGGCCTGTTATCCTCTTCCATGTATTTAATGAATTGTTTTGGTGCACTCGGAAGATTTTCTTCCTGTGGCATTCCCTTAAATTCAACAAGTTTTTCAATTAATTGTTCTTTCGTAGGCTTATTCCTGAATTTTACAAATACTGCTGCTGTATGACCGTTTAGTACAGGAACTCTCACACATTGACATGTTATCTTGGGTTCTTCTGCTTTTACTATGACACCATTTTCAATATAGCCAAATATTCTAAGTGGTTCTTGCTCACTCTTTTCTTCTTCGCCTCCTATATATGGAATGATATTTTCTATCATTTCCGGCCATTCCTTAAAGGTTTTTCCTGAACCTGAAATTGCCTGATAGGTTGTTGCCACAACTTCATATGGCTCAAATTCCTTCCATGCAGCAAGAGCGGGTGCATAACTTTGTATTGAACAATTTGGCTTTACTGCTATAAATCCACGAGTAGTTCCAAGTCTCTTCATCTGATCTTTAATTACATCAAAATGCTCTGGATTGATTTCAGGTATAACCATAGGGACATCCGGTGTCCATCTATGTGCACTGTTATTTGAAACAACAGGAGTCTCTGTCTTTGCATATTCTTCTTCTATTTTCTGTATTTCCTCCTTAGTCATATCTACTGCACTAAAGACAAAATCAACTGTAGAAGCAACTTTTTCCACATCATGAAGATCCATTACTACTATATTTTTTACAGCTTCAGGCATAGGAGTATCCATTTTCCACTTATCCCCCACTGCCTCGCTGTAAGGCTTACCTGCACTTCTTTCGCTTGCTGCAATTGTCACAACCTCAAACCATGGATGATTTTCAAGCAATGAAATAAAACGCTGTCCTACCATTCCTGTTCCACCAAGAATTCCTACTTTTAATTTTTCACTCATTTTCAATCTCCTGTTTCTATTTACCTTATTGTTATTTTATATTTTAATTTAATCAACAGTACTGATTACTGAAATCTTTTTAATAAATACTATTTCAGCTTTGCTATCAGTTCACCTGCTTTTACCTGTTGCATTTCCTTTACATATATTCTATCTATGATTCCCTTGATTGGTGACAAAATATTAGTTTCCATTTTCATTGCCTCTACTACTGCTATAGGTTGCTTTTCTTTTACCTCATCGCCTTCTTTAATAAATAGCTTTACAATGTTTCCTGGAATGTTAGCACCTATTTCAGTCGGATCATCTTCATCTGCATAAATGATTGAAGAAGCTGCATTTATCAAGGTTACATTCTTGTCTTTTATTCTTACAGCTCTTCTATTGCCATTTACTTCAAATACTACATCTCTTTCTCCATCATCATTCAGTTCCCTGACTTCAATAAGCTTAACAACTAATTCCTTGCCCTCTGCTATTTTGATTTCACTTGTTTCTCCTCCTGCAAGACCATGGAAGTATATATCACTTCCCATCATTCGGAAATTGCCTTCTTTTTTAATACTGCTTATATAATCTTCATACACTTTCGGATATAAGGCATAGCTCAAAACCTGCCTGTCTGTACCCTCTAATTCAAATTTAGCTTTTATTAAGTTTCTGATGCCTTCAAAGTCTTCAGGAGGCAATAATTCTCCGGGTCTACAGGTAATAGGTTCTTTCCCCTTCAATACTAACTTCTGAAGTTCTTCAGGGAACCCGCCCTCAGGCTGTCCCATCATCCCCTCAAAATAAGAAACTACAGAGTCAGGGAAATCTATATCTTTGGCTTTTTCATAAATGTTCTCAGGTGTCAAATCATTTTGAACCATAAAGATTGCCATGTCTCCAACTACCTTTGAGGAAGGTGTTACCTTAACAATGTCTCCAAACATCAAATTTACTGTTCTGTACATTTCCTTTATGTCCTCAAATCTGTGTTCCAATCCAAAGCTTGCTACCTGAGGTTTCAGGTTTGAATACTGTCCTCCTGGAATTTCATATTTATAAATCTCAGTAGTGCTGGCAAGAAGCCCCGATTCAAAACCTTTGTATACAGGTCTTACTGCTGCCCAATAATCAGAAATTTTTTGTATATCATCCAATTCAATTTTTGTGTCTCTGTCAGTGTTTTCCAATGCCGCAACTATTGAGTTCATTGCAGGTTGGCTTGTAAGTCCTGACATGCTATTGATTGCAGTATCTACAATGTCAACACCTGCATTTGCAGCCATCAATACAGTTGATACTCCATTTCCTGTTGTATCATGAGTATGAAGATGAATAGGAATACTTATTTCTTGTTTCAATGCCTCGATAAGCTTCTTGGCTGCCATAGGCTTCAAAAGCCCCGACATATCCTTGATTCCAAGAATATGAATTTCTCTCTTTTCCAGTTCCTTTGCCATGTTTACAAAGTAACTCAGGTTGTATTTTTCCTTCCTATCATCAAGAATGTCACCTGTATAACATAGGCAGCCTTCAGCTAACTTATCTTGTTTGAGCACTTCATCAATTGCTACTTCCATGCCCTGTATCCAGTTCAAGGAGTCAAATATTCTGAATACATCAATTCCGGAAGATGCAGATTCTTTTATGAAGCTCCTTATCACATTATCAGGATAATTCTTGTATCCAACTCCATTTGCTCCACGAATAAGCATTTGGAACAACACATTTGGAACTTTTTTTCTCAATGTATCCAATCTTTCCC
>CAZWCK010000003.1:0-21076 GCA_964632625.1 uncultured Oscillospiraceae bacterium | reverse complement strand
TGTTGCACTTATTACACCTTTTTCGAAAGGAAAAATAGATTTTGAAACAACTAACGAATTAATAGAATGGCAAATTGAACAAGGTATTGATGCAATTATATCTTGTGGTACTACAGGTGAGGCTTCTACCTTGACAGATGAAGAACATGTGAAGCTTGTAAAGCAAACTATCAAACAAGTAAATGGCAGAGTTCCTGTAATTGCAGGTGCAGGAAGCAACAACACTCAGCATGCCATAGAAATGTCAAAGGCTCTTTCTGCTGCAGGTGCAGATGGACTTTTGCTGGTTACTCCATATTACAATAAATGCTCGCAAGAAGGCCTTGTAAAGCATTTTGAAAAAATTGCAGATTCTGTTGATATTGCTACCATAATATATTCTGTTCCCGGAAGAACCGGCGTAAATATTACTCCGTGGGCAGTTTCTAAGCTTTATGAACACCAGAACATCTGCGGTATCAAGGAAGCTAGTGGGAATATTGGTCAAGTGGTTGAAATGGCAAAATACATCACGGATGACTTTGCCATTTACTCCGGTAATGATGATATGACCATACCAATAATGTCCATTGGAGGTTCCGGAGTCATATCCACAGTTGCAAATATTATACCTAAGGAATTTCACAACATGGTCTACAACTATATAAATGGCAATACAACTCTTGCAGGAGAGCAACAAATACAATTCAAGGAATTGATTGATGCTGTATTTATAGATGTAAACCCAATTCCTATTAAGTCTGCAATGCACATGATGGGATTAATAAAAAAATGTGAATACAGGCTACCTTTATGTGAATTAAATAACAGTAATTTATATAAAGTTCGAAGTGTACTTCAAAATTATAAACTTATGCCAGAGGATTTATAGTGCTATGCGCCAATAGACATTAATTAAAATTAATATGTTATCATTATTAATTCAACAAAAATGATAAAAAAAAACGCCGATTGATATCGGCGTTAATTAAGTCTAATTATGCTAACTATGCTTCGGAAGCAACAACTTCCTTACCATCGTAGTAATTGCAATTAGGGCAAACTCTATGTGGAAGCTTAGGCTCATGACACTGTGGACAAATTGATAATCCTGGTGCTGTCATTTTCATGTTTGGTGATCTTCTTTTGTCTCTTCTAGCTTTAGA
The DNA here is from genome assembly GCA_964632625.1 of uncultured Oscillospiraceae bacterium. Lineage (GTDB taxonomy): Bacteria > Bacillota > Clostridia > Peptostreptococcales > Anaerovoracaceae > CAZWCK01. The sequence continues at coordinate 19,931 of CAZWCK010000003.1, read as the reverse complement.
CGTCCTTCTCTTTGGAACTGCCATTTTCTACACCTCCTTTTGCTCTTTCTTTATATCTAAAAAGCATCTTCTAAAAAATGTTTTTTAATCAACTACTAGATTATATATGACGTTAAAAAAAATGTCAATAATTATTTTACATGGATTTCCTAATTATTTCAATTTACTTGTTATTTCCATAGTATCTCTTGCAATCATTAATTCTTCATTAGTTGGAATTAACAATACCTTTACTCTGGAATCCTCGTTTGAAATAATGGTTTCTTTACCCCTTACCTTATTTTTTACAAGGTCAAGTTTAATTCCCAAATTTCCCATGTCATTACAAATAATATCTCTCATAGAAATATCGTTTTCTCCAACACCTGCCGTAAATACTATAGCATCTACACCATTCATTTCAGCAATATACGCCCCAATATAAAATCTTACCTTGTGGGCAAATACCTTCATTGCAAGTATTGCTCTTTCATTTCCCTCTGCTGCAGCTATTTCCAAATCTCTAAAGTCACTGGAAATCCCAGAAATGCCGAGAACGCCTGATTTCTTGTTTAGGATTTCATTTGCAACTCCCTGTTCCAAATTGCCTTTTTTTCTCATGTATGTTACTATAGCTGGGTCAATATCTCCTGAACGAGTACCCATTACTAATCCTTCAAGAGGAGTAAATCCCATAGAAGTGTCAATGCACTTTCCTCTCTTTATAGCCGAAACAGAAGCTCCATTACCTAAATGACAAGTTATTAACTTCAAATCAACAATGTCCACATTTAACATTTCTGATGCTCTTTGTGCTACATATCTATGGCTCGTTCCGTGAAAACCATATCTTCTGATACCATACTTGGTATAATATTCATAGGGTAAGGCATATATATATGATTCAGGAGGCATTGTCTGATGAAAAGCCGTATCAAATACTGCAACCATAGGTGTCTTTGGCATAAGTGCCTGACATGCTGCTATACCTGCAAGATTTGGTGGGTTGTGAAGAGGTGCTAACTCAATACATTCTTCTAAGTCTTTTATGACTTTTTCAGTAATCAATACTGAATCTGCATACTTTTCTCCCGCATGAACAACTCTATGTCCAACTGCACCAATTTCATCTATTGAAGTAAAAACACCATGCTCTTTATCCTGTAATGCATCAAGAACCAGTCGTATAGCATCTTTATGATCCTTCATTGGGGATTCCAAAACAAACTTGTCCATTCCTGTCTTTGTATGAGTGATTACTGCACCTTCCATGCCAATTCTCTCTACTAAGCCCTTGGCCAAAACATCTTCAGAAGTCATATCCAAGAATTGATACTTTAATGATGAACTTCCACAATTAATTACTAAAACTTTCATAATTCATATCCTCCATAAATAATATTTTATATTAATATAACCTCTTCTATTGTACCTTACTATCGTTTATATTTCAAGCCTTTTCAGTATTTTACATCGTTTGTTTATTAACAAACGATGTTGCTCTACTACTTAATATACGGTGCTTTAACAAAATCACTATTTATATACAAATCCTGCTTTGTTATTAAGTTATATATGTCACTTGCAAGGATATCAAAATCCATCAGTTTTTTATGCTTCTTCACTTCATCTGCTTGTTTGTTTATATTTGTAATTATTGGAATGCTGTTTAATTCCTTTTTCTTTATTTCTTTAATTAGTCTTGTCCCTGTGTTATTGGCCGCAAGTATTCTTCCATAACACAAATTTTGGTGTAATATATGTTCAAACTCTTCTTTTCTCACATTCATTATAATCTGTAAAAATAATCTCTTTATTTTTGCACTTGTATACCTTTTTGAATTAACTTTTTCAATTAATTCTTCAATATTATTTGCATTTCTGATTTCTCTTTTTAATTTGTTTTCAAAACCTTCATTCATTGTCAAAATTCTTGAAAGTTCAACCTCTTTAGACTTGCAAATTTCAAAAACAAGTAGCGGAAATATCGTATTAATATTTGGATTAATACAACTGTTAATATCATTTTTAATAGCACTTAAAATATTTATTGCTTCCTTTGGCAAGTTATTCTCTATTTCATCTTTAAACTGTTCATCATCCCAGTTTTTTCTGATTCCACTTGCACTTAATATCTTATTTTCCTGTTTTTCTATTTCAGATTCAAAACCCTTGTCAATATTATTATCCTTATATCCCGCTCCCATTCGTTTAACAGTTACTGGTGTGATTGAACTGCCTGAAATAATTAATTGTTTAACATACTCAATAGCCAGGATATTGTTTGGCATTAATAAGATCTCTGCTTTTTCTTTTCCCAGAATATCTAAAACAGTCAAATACATAGATCTTGGATAGGAATTCCCCTCCTGCATTTTTCCCTGTAATTTTGTCTGAAATTCTTCAGATTCCTCCACAAAAAAATCTGCAAGATTTTTTATATCATCAATTTTCCCATTTTCGCTTCCAAAACTCAAAAAGTCCACACAGCCCAGACCATTGAGTATGTTCACCGCACCCTTTGCAAAATACTCAGCATTATTACAAGCATAAGCAAAAGGAAGCTCCAAAACTAAATCAACGCCACATTCAACTGCGATTCTTGCCCTATCCCATTTGTTCAAAAATACGGGTTCACCCCGTTGCACAAAATTACCGCTCATTATCGCCACAGACACTTGTGCACCTGTCATTAATTTGCTTTGCTCCAAATGATAGGCATGTCCCATGTGAAAAGGATTATATTCTGTTATCATTCCTACGACTTTCATTTTTGCCTCCATCTTCGGTAAAGTGAACCGAGTTAACTTGGCTTTAACTATATATTTGTATTATACTATGATTTTATACAAAACAAAACAAATTAACGTGGCAAAGATGCAATGAAATAATTTTACCATTAAGAAGTATGAGAACTTAATCGGTGTATCTCGCATCATACTCAAACTTTGCCCTATTATTGAAAATCCACCAAAGGATATAAGTCCTGTGCATATTATACACATCATCTTTTGGCTTACACTAATCATTCCTGTCACAGATGAACATCCCACTGTCATTTCGCACATTCCCTTGATTATAGGCATTAGCAATGGAACAACTTGCATTTTACTGCTTAAATACATATTGAAAATATCCGTAATCAGCATAAAAACCACTATATAAGCTAAAATGATTCCTAATGAAGAAAAAGAAGAAAATATGGCCTCTGAAAAGGCATCAATCAAACTCTTTTCCTGTAAATCAGAATTTCCTTTACAGATACACTTGGAAACTCTTTTCTTCTTTTGATTAGTATTGGCAATATGATTTATTTTTCTGAAAAAAACGCCATTGATCAAAGCTCCAAGATAATGAGAAATGGCAATAATCATACCTATTTGTGCTGACCCTATCATGCTAATTCCAACGGCTCCAATCATGAAGGTCGGACCTGAAGTGCTACAATAGCTTATTATATCCTTTACTTCACTATAATTAACCAGCCTTTTTTTATGTAAATCTGCCAAAATCTTTGCACCCATTGGATAACCTGACATAACACTCATTGAGAAAACATACAGAGGAACAGGCAATACTTCTATTACTTTTAAATTGGTAAGAAAATTTGCACCTATAAAAAAAGGAAGTAATGCCGGCAAAACACTGCTTGCCCAAACAAAAATTCCCTTCTTGGCAGAAACTATAGTAACCTCAGGAAAAATAACCATGAAGATACAAAACATGGCAGTCACCATAGCCACAAATATTCTGTTGTGTTTGTCTCCATAAATACCCATATAAAAAGGTATGTATATTAGTCAGTTAATATTACTTCTCTACCCGAAAAATCAACATAAAATGGTACTTCATAAATGCTGACTGTTTTTTGCTTCCTTTCTTCATTATATTCCTTTATAATCTGTTTTTCCTTAACTCCACACAATTCTGAATACTCCCTTGCCGAAATAATCTGCCCTTTGTCACAATTGTAATACCAAATTATATTGTAATTACCCTTGTCTCCCGTATTTTTCTCCTCTTTTCGTTCTATAATAAATGCCGCAAGATTTTCATATCGGTAAATGTGATAATTAATTTTCAGATGAGTGAGTCCCTTTTCTATCATAGGTACAAAATTATTGCTTTGCAGCTTTTCTGCTAAGTCCAAATATTCTTCAAGATATGAATTTTGATTTATTATTTGACTTCCGATTACTTCTTCCTTAATTTGAGGTATTCTTATATTTGCAGAGTATACTCTTGTTGCATTTTCATATGCTATTTCCTCTTCTCCTACAAATTCCATAATCAAATCCACCTTGAATTTGCTAGGTTCGTAGTTTTCTCTCACATAAGGTTTTTCGTATCGGCTGCTCACAACCCCAAGTCCCATCTCAATATAATTAATCAAACCATCTTTTACAAAAAATATAATGTCCCGATTAGTTCCATCCTCGGGCATATACACATAAGCTTCATCGCAGGTCCCTGCTCTATTTGCCGGTATTTCCTCAAATAATGCCAAATCTTTTGGGTATATACGAAGTAAGGTGTGAACATCAGTGCCAACACATATGCCCCTGTAGGTTCTTGGGCCATTTACAATATCTGTAGCCATAAAACTTATAGGGTCAAAATAAGCGTTACTATTGAACATGGGAAACTTTTCTTTCTCATAATATAAACCTGCTGTTGTCGGACTGCTAACATTTGGTTGTCCCAAGCTTGTAAGCTTTCCGTCTTCAACAAATGAATATTCATCAATTACCTTCCAAAACTCATAATTAATAGGTTCAACATCAAAGATATTCTTTATTACGTTTTCTTTCCATGAAGCTGTTATTTCTTCCACTAAAAAAATACTGTTTATAAGAGGTGTATACTGTCCGTCACAATTGTATATCACAAATTTAGCTTCATTATCATCGTATTTGATAGAATAAATATCCAAAGATACATCTTTCCCTGTAGGAACTCCTTTATCTATGGCACTAAAAGCCTCATAGGTAATGTCTACCTGTTCTTCCAATGTAAGACCTGTTATTTCATCCGTAATGCTTTTTTCGGTAAGAGCATCTTGTGCAATCTCAAAAACCTCAGGTGGTGCATCAATCACATCTCCTGAGGTTCCAAAACATCCTGTCAAAACAAACGTGCATGTTAACAGTAGAAATATTAAAATACCTGCTGCTCTTCTACTCATATTTTCTAATCTTCACTTTGAATTTCTGTTCTATATGCCATTTCTTTTATTTCATTTCTGTTAGCCACTAAAGTTCCATTTATACGTTCAAAGGTCTGTTCCAAATTATTAAACATGTCCCCAAAATATGTAGAATTTATCTGTTCCATTTTTTCCTGGAAATTATACAAAATACTATCAACATAATCGAAAGTACTCATCTTTAGTTGTTTGCAGTTTGCCTCAGTCAAACGCATAATTTCATCAGCTCTTACCTTGGCCTTGACTGTAATATCGTCATTCTCAATTAAAGCTTCTGCCTGCTTTTGTGCATCCTTAAGAACCGTTTCGTATTCCTTCTTCGCCTCGTCCAAAATACGCTGTCTCTCATCCTTAATCCACTGTGCCTGTTGAATTTCATCAGGAAGCTCAACTCTTATTTCTTTTACGATCTCAAGCAATTCCGCTGCATCTACCATTATCTTCCCTGTAAGAGGAAAACCTGCGGCTGTATCTACAATTTCTTCAATTTCTTCTAATAGTTCCAATACCTTCATATTAATTAAGACCTCCGTTTATTTAAATTTTTTATCCATATATCCAATAACTTTGTCAGGAATAAGTCCCTTTACATCACCATTCAGACAATAAACCTCTTTGATAATGCTTGAACTTATAAAGGAATAGCTTGGGCTAGTCATCAGAAAAATAGTTTCAATATTTTCGTTAAAAAGTCTTGCGTTCATTTGTGCCATCTGAATTTCATATTCAAAATCAGAGGTAGCACGAAGCCCTCTTATAACTACATTAAAATTGTTTTCATTTACATAATCTGCAAGAAGACCTGTAAACTCTACCACCTTTACATTGGATAAATGTTCCGTAACATCAATTATAATATTTTTTCTCTCTTCAATAGTAAAAAATGGTTTCTTGGAAACATTTGCAATTACACCAATTGTAATTTGGTCATAAAGCTTGGATGCCCTGTTAATAATATCTAAATGCCCATTTGTGATTGGGTCAAAAGATCCTGCATATAATGCCTTTCTTTTCATAATATCTCCACTTATCTCGTCTTTTAATGTAAAAAAGTTGATTTTTATTCACTTGATACATTGTATCAAAGGATTAAAAAAATATCAACTACATGAACTATATAAAGTTATAACTATTTTCCCATATTTTCTTTCTTTTATTTTATAAAGCTTTCCATATACGTCTTCCAATACTTCATCATGACTATGTTCTGCTACAATAATTCCATCTTCACTGAGTATGTCCAGATTTTGAATCAAAAATAGGCAGTTCTCCATCAATCCCTTTTTATAAGGAGGGTCAAGCAAAACAATATCCACTTTTTCCTGAATCTTTGAAAGTACCTTTTGATAATCTCCCTGATATATAATTGACTTTTCATCTGCAACACAATGCCCTACATTTTCCTTAATCAACTTCAGGCTTTCCTTTGAATTGTCACTAAAATAGCATCTTTCCGCCCCCCTGCTCAATGCCTCAAGTCCTAAATTTCCTGTCCCGGCAAATAAATCCACTACCACCGCATCTCCTATATATGGAGCAATAATACTGAACAAGGCTTCCTTTACCTTATCTGTTGTAGGTCTTACTCTATTGTCCTGTGGAGTATATAATCTACGTCCTTTGTAATCTCCTGCTATTATTCTCATAATGTCCTCATCTCTAATCAATTTAAAGTCTTAATACAATTTTAACATAAAAAAAATAAATATCCACTAATTATTATAGTGGATATTTATTTTTTGTTTTAATTTGTTTTAGTTTTGTTTTAACTTTTAATTTTTTTCGTTTTGTTTTAACTTTTTGTTAATAACTATTTGTTTCCTGATAACTGTTGTTCAGCCATATCAACTAATTTCTTAGTCATATATCCGCCAACATAACCATTCTGTCTAGCTGTTAAGTTACCCTTATCCATATTGTCATAATTTGAAAGTCCTAACTCACTAGCCACCTCAGTCTTCATGTTCTTCAATGCAGGCTTTGCACTTACATTATTCATTTTACTCTGAATTGTCATATTTTTCACCTCCTGACATTATTAATTTAACCCAAAGTGAAAAATATATGATATGTAATTATTTCTTATATTGGTTAGATATGCCAGTTATATATTTAATGCTTTTTTCATGTCAAACATTTTATCAATTTTCGCTTTTAAAGGTGCATTTTGAGCCATTTCAAGATTTTTATCTTCATCCAGTAATCTGCCGGCTTCCTGCCTTACAATATTCAATATTTCAAAATGCTTGCTCAAATCTGCCAATTTCAATTCAGGCAATCCGTGCTGCTTAGTTCCGAAGAACTCCCCCGCTCCACGAAGAATTAAATCTTTTTCTGCAATTTCAAAGCCATCAGTTGTTGAAATCATTACACCTGCGCGTTCTCTTGCTATGTCATTTTTGCTATCTGTTATCAAAATACAATAGGACTGATCCTTTCCCCTTCCTACTCTGCCTCTTAACTGATGCAACTGAGCAAGACCAAAACGCTCTGCATTTTCTATAACCATTACTGTTGCATTTGGTACATTAATGCCTACCTCAATAACAACAGTGGAAATGAGTAAATCTATTTCTTTTGAATTGAATTTTTCCATTATTTCATCTTTTTCTTTTTGTTTCATGCTGCCATGAAGCAGAGCAACATTGTATTCATTGAATTTTATTATCAATTCTTGAAAAATATTTTCAACTGACCGTGCATCTACCACCTCGGAATCCTCTATCAAAGGAGCTACCACATAGGCCTGCCTGCCATTTTTCAACTCACTTTTCACAAAATTATAGGCTTTATTCCTATCATTTTCTCCAGAAGCCCTCGTAATTATTTTTTGTCTTCCTTTAGGTAATTCGTTTATGATGGAAACCTCCATATCCCCATAAAGTATTACTGCAAGAGTCCTTGGAATGGGAGTTGCCGTCATTACAAGTATATCCGGATTATTCCCCTTCCTTGTAAGCATTGACCTTTGATTCACTCCAAATCGATGCTGCTCGTCTGTTATAACCAAACCTAAATTTTTAAAAATAACCTTATCCTGTATAATGGCATGTGTGCCAATCAGCACCTGGGTCTGCCCTGATTTTAATTTTTCAAGCTGTTGGTTTTTTTCTTTTCCGCTCATGCTTCCTGATAAAAAACCCACCTCTATGTCAAACTGAGCAAAATGCTCGCTTATTGACTTAAAATGCTGTCTTGCCAATATATCTGTTGGTGCCATAAGAACACCCTGATAGCCAGATTTCACAGCCTTGAAAAGTGCAACCTCAGCAACTGCGGTTTTTCCTGATCCTACATCACCTTGCACCAATCTGTTCATTCCGTTATCTGATTCCATATCCTTGATTATCTCATGAACAACCCTTTTCTGTGCATTTGTAAACTCATATCTAAAAGACTCTATGAATTTCTCTACGTTTACAGTTTTATCAAAGGATATCCCGTTGTGGTTTTCCTTATTTTTCCTTCCAAGGGCAAGTAAGCCTGTTTGGAGAAGCATAAGCTCATCAAAAATCAGCCTATATCTTGCTTCCTTCAATTTCTGAGCATCTCCCGGAAAATGAATATTTTGGTATGCATAACTCAAACTGCACAGTCTATTATTATCTATAATCTTCTGTGGCATATAATCTTGTATTTGATCAATATTTTTATAAGCTATTTTCTGTAGATTTAGCAAGTTTTTCTGTGTAATGCCTGCTACCAAGGGATATACTGGCAATATTCCCTGACCTGAATTGCTTTCACTAATGGAAATTTCAGGATGTATCATGACTTTTCTGTTCTTGTCATAAGTGACTTTACCATAAAAATCATATACTGTATTTAGTTTTATTGATTTTGCCAAATATGATGCATTAAAAAAAATCGCCTCCATACTACCTGTTTCATCTTCTATGGTCAATCGTGTTATCTGTCTTTTTCTTGGAATAAAGCTGTCTTTTTTTACTCTTGTTATGAAAACCTTCAACAAGGTGTTTTCATCTTCTATGGTATTATTTATTTTCTTGACAACTCTTCTATCTTGATAAGTTCTAGGATAATATGAATATAAGTCTTCAACGGTATATATGTTCATATTATGCAAAACAGCAGCCTTTTTTGCTCCTATACCCTTTATGTCTTTTATATCCTGAAAAATATCCATTAACCCTTCACCTCAATATTTCTCTTTGCAATCTGCTTTGACTGCATTCCTTTTACAATCAAGGAAATACTATTTACCTCTATTCCCGTATATTTTTTTATTTTTTCTTGTGCTTCTTCTATAATTGCATTTGTAACCTTGGCTATACTTGTTCCAAAATTAATGATAATGTATACCTTAATATCAGTCTCATTATTCTTGAAGGTGATTTCCATATCATCGGCAAAACCATTTCTGAGATTTCTCTTGCTTATTTTGCCCTTGTGATTGGAAATAAATACTTTTCCCTCAAATTGTAGGATTACATTTTCCAAAATCCTTCCAATTACAACCCTACTAATATAAATATTACCTTCTTCACCATTATATATATACATTTATTACCTCTTTTTTCTTTTACTAATCAACTCTTCTTGCCTGCTTAATACTTATATTTTAACACATTACAGAATTATGTAAATAATTTTGCACCTTTACTTGCAATTCATCATAAAATAAAGGGATATCTTGGGAAATGCAAATGGGAGGAGCAAAAAATATGGATAGAAAATGCAAAAGCCATAGTAGTTGTAATAAAAAAAACCTGTATTTCAAATGCTGTGACATAAAGAAAACAGGTTTTGTATTGATACTATTTGGTATTGTTACCCTCTGCGCTTTCTTTTTGCCTATTCAAGCATGGATAGTGCTACTGGGATTAGTTCTCATATACTGTGGAATCTGTCTTATAAGATAAATTCTAAAACCTTATGAAAGAAACAATCTGATACTTAATAATTTCAGTATTCAGAATTGGAAACAAATCAAATCTCTCCATTTCTGACATTAAATCATAAGGATATTGAATATCCCTATCTAAATCGCAGACTTTTCTAATTTGGTTAAAAACAGCAATATGACTTGCGGGAATGTCATTGGTGTAATAATTTCTTTTGCATATTGCATTCATTAATGTCTTTACCTTTGAAGCATCACTTCGCATGTCCTCTTGCTCCGCTCTTATTTTAATCAATAAGTGGAAGAGAGGCTTGGTAATTTTTTTGTTTTCAAAACAATCTGAAATTCTTCTAATCTCATCTACCGTATAGTCGGAAATTGGACTTGCAAGGCAATAAACATCATCTTCTAAACCAGAAAGACTTTCAAAAGATTCAATAACATTTCCCTTAATAAATTTAATTTCATCTGTTTCACGTTTCTCAATACCATAATTCCACTTGTTTTCATCTAGACCTCGATAGGAAATCTTACAATTTGGACAATGAATTTGTGCTAGAGCCCTTGTAACTCCCCAGTAATCAAGCATGTCTTTACATCCAAGAGAAGTGATTTTTATTTCTTCTTCATATCTCTTTCTCTTAAAAAGTGACATATACATTATTTTAAATTCAAAAGCATGAGCTATTATATATTTAACCAAATAAATTTGCTGATGATGGGGATTTGAATAACACAAATCCTTTTCCCCATAACAGTCCAATTTTTTTAATTTTCCAAGTTCAGGATTTTCCTCCATTGATTTCAAAAACACAAAAAATATTCTTCTGTAATAATCATTGATATTTATCACTTCTGCATTCCCCTTTCAACCACTTTTTATAATTAAAATGAGTTAAATAATAAAAAATATAAATTTTATCTTTTACATATATAGATACAGAAACAGACAAATTACTGCATTATTTTTCATAATTTGATAATTATTTAAAAAAAAGCAAAAATAATGCAGTAAAATCATTTTTTTTTGTATCTAAAGGGTAAAAAGAAAATTTCAAATCATTTTAGGAGGAAAAAAAAATGAAAACAAGAAAAACGAATATTTTAATAGTTATCGCTCTGACATTGGCAATGTTATTCTCTATGAGTGCAGTATTCGCCGACACAAGCAATCCTGGACTTGAAGGCTCCGAATCAATAGGAGTAAGAACAGTTAATGGCTGCACTCGTTCCTTTGATGCAGAATCATCTTCCCGGGCTGTTGCAGAGGTTGGAGGAACGAGCTCGGGCTTTCCTTCCTTCATTACTTCAAAAATAACCCTGCAGTCAGCACCTTTAGGAACAAGCTATTTCTCCGACGTATGGGGGGTAAATCCTGAAACCTATACAGTATACAATGACACCAGTATATTACATTGTTGCTACTTTCCAATTAATTCAAACAGGACCTTTAGAATCAAAATTGAGCTTACGGATGATGCAAATGGATATAATGTAACTGCTACATATTATCAGGGATTGGCTTATTAGTTTAGTTTATTTCTCTTTAATGTTAAGCGTAGTAAAATAATTACGCTTAACATTATTCTAAGCCCACTGAAATCTTTTTTATTTCCTCATACTCAATATTACCACAAATAAATATATTCAGATTATCTATAATAATATTTGCACCTGAACCCTCTTCAAATTCTTCTTTCCAAAGATATATGGTTCTGTTCTCCATTTCTATTTTTTCTCCACTCTCATATAAATCTGCGTTCTGACTTTCACTCATAAAATCATGCACATTTATTGACAGTCTTTTATCATTATTACCAATATATGTATATATTGCTATGTATGATTCCTTTACACTCTCAACTATTTTCAATTTTTCTAGCTCATAGCCCTCCGGTATGTAGGTGGGAATGCAAATTTCCGGCATTACCTTCTTGATTGCATCAATGTCCTCCAACCTGGTGAACTCCACTATTTTTGTATTTTCTTCAAAATATGTATCCGGGCTTTCTTCGGTTTGGACAGTAAATAATGAGTTTTTTATCTGGGTAAAGACCTTTTCCAATTTAAACTTTCCTGCATTTGCCGGATTGGAATTAATCCATATTGCAGTACCCATTACTGCAACAAAAAAAACTAACAACACAACAGCAACTCTGGAAAATGATGCAAAAAAGCTATTATTAATATATTGATTTTTTCGCTCGTACATAAAAGAATAGTCTACCGGTCTTACCATATTTTCATCGTATTCACATTTATCCTTAAATGTTCCCCTCATCAATTCCCCAAATTTTTCTCCGGTAGATGAAAAATCTGTGTTGTTCTTCCTCTGTCCCATTTATTGCCTTTCTTCATTTTCCATTGAAACATAAATCATTCTAAACTTTTTCACAGCCCTGCACAATTGAGAACTTATGGTCCCAATTTTCATTCCCAGGACATCAGCCATCTCCCTCTGCTTCATGTCCTCCAAGTATCTCAGCCCTATTAAAATTCTTTCCTCTTTGTTTAATTTTTCAAAAGCCATCAATGCAATCTGCTCTTGATAGCTTCTTATAATTAAGTCTAATGCTGATTCTTCAACAGCCTCTATTATCTCAACTATTGGTTCACCTTCGGCCCCCTCACCAAAGAAAACTCTATCATCTTTATTATTTCTGAAATACAACTTTACTTCGTTCAATGCTATTGCAAACAACCAACTTTTGGACTTTTGCGGATCCTTCAATGAATCAAGCTTGCTCCATGCTTTCATCATAGTATTTTGCATCACATCATCCCTTATATTATCATCATAAGTGTATCTCCACAAATATTTTCTAAGTACACCTTCATAAACTATTATATAATTAATAAAAAAGGACTCTCTTTCCTTGCTGTTTCTAAATTTCATCAGTTGCTTCCTTCACTATGATAAATTAGTGTGCATTAGTGTACACTAGACGCATATTTTAATATATATAATTTGTTAATTTACTTATTTTTGTGCAAGAATAATTGTTTCCATAATTATTTTTAACTGCTCTTCCATAATATGATGATACTTGGGATCCAATTTTTCCATTTTCTCAACTACAAGCGGTACTACTCTCCCTTCTTGTCTATTTAGCAAAAGATAATCGCAACTAACTCCTAATACCTGACTGCATATTTTTAAATTCGTCATAGATAAGCCACAGTCTCCATTTTCCACAGCAGAAAGAAATCTCGGACTCATACCGGTCAATTCCGAAAATTTTTCTCTTGTGTATCCGGCTTCTCTTCTTTTTTGCTTCAATCTCATACCTAAATCTATATTAATCTGTTTCTTAATATTTTTTTGCACAACATAACCTCCCATCAATACTAGTATTTTATATTACGCACCTAATGCATAAAATGATGTATTAATGTAAAATTATGTTACACTATTAACATCAGTTATAATATTGATTGCTGCCAAAGTTCAAATTCACGATATGTTTCCAAAAAAAAAGAGCCCGCATTATTTGCAGACTCTAAGCATTTAAATCATATAATATAATTAAATGGCACGGTTAACTTTGTTGGATCTGATGCATCTTGTGCATACATTAGCTCTTCTTACTGCCCCATTCTCTACAATTCTAACAGACTGAATATTTGCATTCCACTTTCTTCTTGTATGTCTGTTTGAATGGGATACATTATTTCCTGAAACCTGACCCTTACCACAAATTTCACACTTTCTTGACATCTACCGCACCTCCTTTAGTATTTTAAATTATTTTGCATTTAATTATTCCTTATTGTCAAATAAATAAGCTCAACTCTTATTTTACTCGAACAAATGATAGTATAGCACATTTCAATAAACTAATGCAAGTATTTTTTTAATTTTTCGCTTATTATTCTAAAGAATATTAAGTAAAACTAATTATCATTGTGAGCTTTCTCAAAGTATTCTGTTCTAAGCATAGACATCAAATGCAAATCGTAATATCTTCCATTTTTCTTGGCTGCATTTCTTGCAACTCCTTCATATTGAAATCCAATTTTCAAATATAAAGCTGCCGCACGATTATTCCCTGTAAAATGATCTAGAGTAACTCTTTCCATATGAAGATTGATAAAACAATAATAGAGGATTACCCTTAATGCCTCTTCTCCATAGCCTTTACCTCTATTCTTCGGATCTGCAATGTAAATCCTTGTGATGTCACAAGAATCAGATGCATAATCAATCAGACTTATGTATATTCTGCCAATTGGTTCATTTGTTTCCTTTAAGAATATAGTTAATTGGATTTTTGTTTTGTCCAGCGATCTTTCTATGTATTCTCTGGTTACTTCTTCATAATCTCTATCCTCGCCAATAGAAAAAAATTCGGTTACGTCTTTATTTTTTTCCCACAGGGAAAAATATTCACAATCCTTAAACTGAGTATCTCTGATGAACAAATTTCTTGTTTCCAAAATGCTTCACCTCACTTATTTTTCTTTGCAAAAAATCTCCGCAAAAAAAACACAAACATTTAATTTGTAGATTTGCCTACCATATGTTATTATTATAAAGGATTTTACAAATAAAAGAAACAACTATTTACAAATTGTGCTAAATTTTACGATAAATTAAAGGAGAAGAAAGAATGAAACGAATTATTTCCATTTTGTTAATACTTTTGCTTATAATATCTACTTTTGCGGGTTGTAAGGAAGAAACAAAAGATGTAACAACTGATAAGATAAATGATTTGCTCTCAGAATATTATAAAATGCTTGATGAAAACATAAAAGAAAACAGCACTTCTGAAGATGTTAAGCTTACTCTTATGAAATGGGCCAATCAAAACAAAATAAAAGTGTCTTATGATGATTACAATAACGTTATAATGTCTTCCGCAGCAACTTCCGAGGAATTTAAGGATGAACCTTCTAACATACTTCACTGTTCAGTCGATCTCGACAATCCAGAAACAACAATACGCAATATTTCCATTATAATGTATGTATTGCAATCTACAGAGAATCATGGTTTTATAAGAGCCATTTTTACTCCTGTTGAAAACGGTTCATATCTTGCTGCAGAAAAAATTAAGAAAAATTATATTAAAGGCAATAATTTAATAAGTCTAGACTGGGACAAAGATAACTCACTTCTTGTAGGCAGTGCAGGAGCTTCAAGTTATTCTATATTTAACTCAATTCAATGGAATCCACCAACCTTTTCAAAAAGTTATGAAATTTCAATTTCAGGACTTCCCGGTGGGAATTTAGGTGAATGGGATTTGAAACAACCTAATCCAATCAAGATAATTGGAGATTTTCTTGCAACACAGAAAAGCAAGGGTGTACTTTTTGAACTTGCAAGTTTCAATGGAGGAATAAGTTCCAATACTTTTCCCTCCTCAGCTACTGCAGTGGTTTTAATAACTGACAATGATGTGAAGACATTCACAAAGGCAATTGAAGCTTCAATAGAAAATTTTAACGACAAATATGAAACTGAATTTGAAGCCATATATTCTTATACCGAAACAGAAATACCTGATAAAGTAATTTCTGATGGCGATTTTAATAATTTAATAAGCTTCCTATATACATGCGTAAATGGCACATATTTAAAATCAAATGATGGTCAAACCATAGCAACTGCCAATATAGGAGCGATTTCTACAAGTACGGGAAACTTATTGATATATACTTATGCAAGAAGTTTAGATAAACAAATTCTAAATGAAATGGATTCTGTCTATGACACCATTTGTGGGCTTTCCGGAATGGACTATGAATGTACTTCTGTTATGCCGGTTTGGGGCAATATGCACTATTCTATAGATACAGAGGAAATCTCTTTGGAAACTAATAATTCAGCAGATCAGAAAGATACCGAAAATATATTATATAATAACCTTAGTCAATCTATGCTAACTATTAATGAGAAAGAGCCTTCCAAAGATACTACCATGTTGGAAACGGCTTGTTCCATTTTTCAAGACAGGAATAAAAACCTAAATATTATTGGATTTGGAATAAATTCCGAAAATGCTGCAATCCAAACAAAAATTTTAATTGACTATTTATCGCCTACAAAATAGGGATTTTGATATCAAACTAGCAGTTATTTGCACTCAAATAATTATTTAATATGGGCTGTAAATCTCAAATGGGTTGTTTCATCTACAATTTGAAACAACCCATTTGAGATTATTACAGTCTTTATTTAATTAAAAAAATTGCATGATTTATCAATCATCGAAATTATTTTATATCCTCATAAAATATAATCTTATTTTTTCCATTTTGTTTCGCATAATATAATGCCTTGTCGGCTCTTTGATATAATTCCTTGAAGCTATAAACTTCATAGCCGAATAATGTCACTCCAATACTTACGGTAATTATCTTCCACCTTTCATTGCCTTTTGCTACTGCCTTTATCTCTTTACTTATTTTGTCCGCAAATGAATTTGCCTCTGCTTTTCCTGAGATATTTTTGAATAAAAAAACAAATTCATCGCCGCCAAGCCTTCCTACCAAATGTTCTTCTCCTGCAATCAATTTCATTTCTTGTGCAATTTTCTTTAAAAGCAAATCGCCTTCTGGGTGTCCATAATTATCATTAACACTCTTGAAGCCATCCAAATCTATCATTACATAAGCATTTATCTCATCTAAAGCATACATGTTGCCTTCTGCTCTCATCTGATTTTCTACACTTATCTTTAATAGAAATTCCTTAACTTCCCTTTCTATTTTTCTTCTATTATATAGACCTGTAAGTGCATCCTCTTCAGCATCTGCACGCAAGGTGCTTTCAATTCTATCTTTTTCTATATTTAAAAATTCTATCATTTTTAAGCTTGTAGAGTTAACTTTGCTCTTAAGCATAATCATATATATCAAAATTCCAATAATAGTCATAACTGCTGCTATAATAATTCCTAAAAACAGCACCGGATTTGAATAATACAATTTTCTAAATCTTGGTTGTTCATATACAACGTAGTTTTGTAAGATAATATTTGATAGTTCCATATCGGAAATACAATGTAATCCCTTATTTAATATATTTAGCAGTTCTATATTTTCTTCCTTGGATACTCCTAAAGACAAGTCCTCTGAATAGCCAATTAAATCCTGCCTGATTAAGTTCACATACTTAGGATTCGCCAAATAATAATTAGCAGTATATACATTTGCTATCGTAGCATCAGCTTCACCCGAATTTACTGCTTCAAAGCAAGCTTCTACAGTTGGATATGTCTTAACATCATAATTTCTCAAAATATCCAAGTAATAATCTTCTGCCATAGCCACTTGGCCAACCCCATCAAAAGGTCTGTCCTTTGCCAATACACCTACAAGCGAAGCATTTATACATATACTGGAAGTATATAGTCCTCTTTCATCTGAAATATTATAATTGTGAGAAACCAAACTAATCATGTCGGCTTTCCCCGTTTTTACAAAATCCAAGGCTTCTCCCAGGCTGTCTGCCATTACAAATTCAAACTTAATGCCCGTATATTTGGACAATAACTCAAATAAGTCCTTGGTAACTCCTTTAATATCTCGTGTTTCCTTATCATAATATTCAATTGGTTGCCAACCTTTGTCATAAGAAACCTTAACTGTCTGTGTATTTTTTATGTAATCAAGTTCTTCCTTAGTAAAAGAGGGTGCTGCAACATTACCTTTAATGAAATATTTGTTCTGTATTTGCATGTCATAAGAAGGATTGCTGTTTCTTATGTTCTTCATAGATTTATCAAGTTCTGCAAGCAATTCGGGGTTATCTTTATTTACAGCATAGTATAGTGGGATTTCATCCATTCGTCCAACAATTTTGTTATGCTTTGGATTTGTTATAACAGAAGTAAATATTAGCTGGATTTCATTGTTTTCCAATGCTAATTCCATTTGTTCTACCGTATCATAATATTTCTTTTTAAGCTTAAAATTATTTTTCTTGCAGTAATCATCTAAATATTGCTGACTATAATCACCACTCTGTACTCCAACAGAAAGGCCATTAAAGGCATCAAAATCTTCAAAATATAAGCAATCATTGGTAGTTTTTGTATATAACAGAAGTTGAGAATCTCGATTAGATAGCTGAGAAAAATTAAGTTTATGTGAATCAATAGCAAATTTATCTACTCCACCCACAATATCAAGTTGTCCCTCCTCAAGCATCTTAATACAATCATCAAAGGAAAGAACAACAAATTCATATTCCCAATTGGCAAATTCTGAAATTTCTTTTAGATAATCATAGCCATATCCGGAGTAAACACCATTTGAATCTACTTCCTGATAGGAATCATACAAATAATACCCGACTCTTACCATTTTCTTATCAAATAGAGCTTTTGTGTTACCATAAGAATCCATTGGCATTATCATAAACCATAACAAAAAAAGTACTATAAGCAATACTATTGTCTTAAAAATACAATTTCTACTTTTGCAAATAGTTGATATCATCTAAATTTCCTCTCATGCGATTATACTTATCTCATGTAACCCATAAAATTATACCATATTTAGAGCGATTTTACTAGTATTATAACAAATATTTTGCAATTAAATTGTAAAATATTACTATTTGTTCGAGTTTACGTTCATTCGGAATTCAAACATATAAATCTTAAATCAAGGCATCCACCAGTTTCCTGATACGGTAATCATAACAAGGAGTCTGATGCTGTTATCAAAGTAAGTGCCTTCATTGGTAGGCGAAGATGCCATATGATTCCATAGTACATTAAGCCACTCCTGATTGCCGGAATCGATATACGCCAGGGAACTCTGCAGGAATTGTAATAATAATCTCCGTCATAGGGTGCTTCCAAGTAATTAGGATATGCAGGAACATATTTGCCGCCCTTTTTAAATGAAAAATCGGGTAACAGTCCTGTGGTTGAACTTTGATTGCCATATAGAGAATTAATGATAGCATATGTTCTGTCTGCTACCTTCCCCCAATTTGAATCTCCGGTTGCTGCTTGGAATGCTTTGAGATGGCTTAGCATGAAATCTGAAGACCGTGTTCCTGTACCATAGGCAGAATCATCGCTGCTTACCCAATCTCCCAATTTTAGAATCCATTCATCCGTGTTTACATCATTTTTCATGATAGCATTGATGATAGTCTTCGCTTCTTCTATGTAGTTAATTTCTCCGTCACTTCCCCATTGTTTGTCAGCCAGCATCAAAGAGTAGGCAATATCCATATCACCGTCTGTAGCCGAAAAATTCCCATCCCCATTGTCATCTGGAGGGGTATTAATGATGTCCCCATCACTCTTTTTAATTTGCTGCCAGCCCATCAAAGCCGGATATCCCGCACCGATGTGTGCTTTGTAAAATCGGTACAGACCATCAAAGTAAACCTTTGCCTTGTTATCATACCCAGCCATTAACGCAGTGGCAAGCATACCGTAGCCGTGCCCTTCAGAACAGGAAACAGCATTAATTCCCTCATTTATTTTTTCTCGGTTATAAAACACATAGTATTGATTGACGTCTTTTTCAGATTGTACCAAATATCTCTCTTTCCATTCATCATAAATTCGCCTCACATCGTCATCCAACTGTTGTTGTGAAACGCAATCGGGTTTAATAACCCCAGGAGTATAGGCAGTGTGCTGTGGGAATGGTTTAGTTGTAGTAATCTTGGTTAATGCATTTTGAGTAACCAATTTATCTGCCTTGAATGGTATGCAATCTACTGATACGATAGTTATGACAGCCAAACATATAGCGAGCATAGTCATAAATAAAAAACGGTATAAATTTTTCATGCAAATCAGTTCCTTTACATTATTCAATCGTTATTCTGTATACACTACACTATTTATTTTGATCCGGTTATATAAATATCTGCGTCAAAATCAATCATGCAGGAATTTATCA
>CAZWCK010000002.1:0-22002 GCA_964632625.1 uncultured Oscillospiraceae bacterium | reverse complement strand
TTGTGCGCCTCTTAACTGCGTTAAAAAAGTGTAAGGAGGAATTATAAAATGAACCTTTTAGAGATTCTGGTACCTGTCGTTGCATTGATTGCACTTGTATTTGCTTATGGCCTTGCAAAGTGGATAGGGACTGTTGACGAAGGAACAGAAAGAATGAAGGAAATTGCCGGGTATATAAGAGAAGGTGCTATGGCATTCCTAAGAAGAGAGTACAAAACCATGGTTATTGTGGTTGTGGTACTATTTTTATTAATCGGAATACTACTTCATAGTTGGATTACAGCAATTCTTTATGTTGTAGGAGCTTTATTATCAGTGCTTGCCGGCTACTTTGGAATGGTAGTTGCGACAAAGGGTAATGTAAGAACAGCAAATGCAGCAAAAGAGCAAGGAATGATAAAGGCTCTTAAGGTTGCTTTCAGATCAGGAGCTGTTATGGGCCTTTGCGTAACAGGTTTAGGACTTTTTGGTCTTGGAGTTGTTTTCGTAGTATTGGATCTTGCAACTGTGGTACAGTGTGTAACAGGATTTGGTCTTGGTGCTTCTTCAATGGCATTGTTTGGACGTGTTGGCGGCGGTATTTATACAAAAGCTGCAGACGTTGGTGCTGATCTTGTTGGTAAGGTTGAGGCAGGAATTCCTGAGGATGATCCTAGAAACCCTGCAGTTATTGCCGATAATGTAGGAGACAATGTTGGGGACGTTGCAGGAATGGGTTCTGACTTGTTTGAATCATATGTTGGTTCAATTATTTCAGCTATTACTCTTGCGGCAGTAGCAGCAGTAAACTCAAACGGAGCATTTACCGAAACAACAGCAGCTTTATTCCCATTACTTCTTTCAGCAATAGGTATTCTTGCATCACTTATAGGCATTATGGGTGTAAGAGGAAAAGAAGGTGGAAACCCTGCAGCTGCTTTGAACATGGGAACATATATTTCAGGTGTTATAGTAATAGTAGCATCCTTTGTAATGTCTAAGTATATGCTTGGTAGCATAAACTATGCAATTGCTATTATTGCAGGTCTTATCGTAGGTATTGCAATTGGTAAAATTACAGAAATTTATACATCAGCAGACTATAGCTCAGTAAAGAAAATTGCAGATCAGTCACAAACAGGTGCTGCAACTACAATTATTTCAGGACTAGGTGTTGGAATGCTTTCGACTATGTGGCCGATTCTTTTCATTTCGATAGGCATATTTGTAGCATTCAAATTTGCAGGACTATACGGTATTGCACTTGCTGCTGTAGGAATGCTTTCAACAACAGCAATGACAGTTGCGGTAGATGCTTACGGTCCTGTTTCTGATAATGCCGGTGGTATCGCAGAAATGAGTGAGCTTCCTGATGAAGTCAGAGAAATTACTGACAAATTAGACTCAGTTGGAAACACAACTGCTGCAATCGGCAAGGGATTTGCAATTGCTTCAGCAGCGCTTACAGCTCTTGCATTGTTTGCATCCTATGCTACAGTTGCTAAGTTAGATAATATCAGCTTACTTGCGCCAATCGTAATAGTTGGATTATTTATAGGAGCAATGCTTCCATTTTTATTCTCAGCACTTACAATGAATTCAGTTGGTAAAGCTGCAAACGAGATGATTGAAGAAGTTAGAAGACAGTTCAGAGCGGATTCTGGAATAATGGCAGGAACTACTAAGCCTGACTATGCT
This sequence comes from uncultured Oscillospiraceae bacterium, assembly GCA_964632625.1. Lineage (GTDB taxonomy): Bacteria > Bacillota > Clostridia > Peptostreptococcales > Anaerovoracaceae > CAZWCK01. The sequence continues at coordinate 20,325 of CAZWCK010000002.1, read as the reverse complement.
AAATGCGTTGATATTTCAACAAAAGCCGCATTGAAAGAAATGGTTATTCCTGGACTTATTGCCATAGCTGCACCTTTGGTTGTTGGTATTCTTCTTGGTGCTGAAGCTCTTGGCGGAATGCTTGCAGGAGCTCTTTCCGCAGGTGTATTGCTTGCTATTATGATGGCAAACGCTGGCGGAGCTTGGGACAATGCAAAGAAGTATATTGAAGAAGGAAACTATGGTGGAAAAGGATCTGACACTCACAAAGCTGCAGTTGTTGGAGATACTGTAGGAGATCCATTCAAGGATACATCTGGTCCATCAATCAACATTTTAATCAAGCTTATGACTATCGTAGCATTGGTATTTGCGCCAATATTCGGGGCAGGTCTTATTCACTAATGCACCATTCCTAGTTAGGTTGATGTTGGTACATTTTTTCAAATAAAGGAATTTTAGCTTTAATATTGAAAAGCGGGATATATAATAAATGTTGTGGTGTTGAGAAATAAAAATCTCAATGCCTCAGCATTTTTATTTTTTTATTGTTAATTTTAAGTAAATAAAGGTTAAATATCAAATTAATGGAGACATATAAAAAATTACAAAAAATATAAAGGTAAACAAAAAAATTAATTATCAATAGTTTTGTCCCACTGATATTAAAAAATTAAAAAATGATATTTTTATTACAGAATATTTTTTATTAATACGCAAATAATAAGTTTGATAATATAGAAAGGAGTTGATATATTTGAAAATTAATAGCAATAAGAATGTTATTAAAATTGGCAGAACTGTCGTGGTACTATTATTATTAATGGCATTATTTGCTTTTTCAGGATGTGGCACAAATACTACACTAGATCCAGACACACCTAACAATATGGATGTAACTGACAATGTTGATGATGATGAATTAGATACGGATAGACTTCCAGATGGTGATGATAATGGAAATGGTAACAAAACAGAGGATGATGTGGAAGACATATTGGAAAATACCACTGGTACAGCTGTAAAATAGTTAATCAGATATGAATATTGATGGTTTACTATAAGTTTTGCCCAAATTTGCAAGGGGAAAAAATAATTCTATAACTATGATATAAAGGGTGGCAATGCTGCCCTTTATAAGTTAAAATGAAATTATGATTATGATGAATGAAAGAAATAAGGAAAATATGAAAAAGAAAAACAAAGCAGCTGGTTTTAAAAATTCGGGATCAGCATTGCAAAATGAAAATGGTTCAAGGGAATCTACTTCAAGGAATTCTAATTTGAAGAAATCAAGTTCGAAAGAGAAGCAGATTAGCAAAAGAACTGGAGTGAAACAAAACCAGTCTAACCAAAATGAAAATGGAATGCAGAAGGTTGAAGGCATATTGTTCAAACATAAGAGAGGATTTGGATTTGTAACACCTAATGAAGAAAGCCCATTTTTCGGACAGGGAGATGTTTTTGTTGCGGGAAAAGACATGAATGATGCCATGAACGGAGATATGGTTCAGGTAATATTAAATGGAAAATATAGAGACGCTGGAATATTTGATGAAAATGAAAAAAAAGAAGGCAAGGTTAGTGCTATACTTGAAAGATCGGTAACTGAGGTAGTAGGAACTTTTGAAGAAAGTAGAAACTATGGTTTTGTAGTACCGGATGACAGAAAAATCGGAGAGGATATATATATAAGAAAGGATGCCTTCAAGGGAGCCAAAAAGGGGGATGTTGTAGTTGCAAAGATAATAAAATATGCAACAAGAACAAATAATGCAGAGGGAAAGATTACAGAAATTGTTTCAAGAAACGGAGAATCAGACAGCGATATAAAGTCACTTATCAGGCAGAAAAATTTATTTCAAACATTTCCAAGTATGGTAAATGCAGAAGCAAAAGCAATGTCAGCACAAGAAAAGGATATTTCGGAATTGGCAGATAATATTAGTCGAAGGGATTTGCGTGATAAAATAATAATAACAATAGATGGATCTGATTCAAAAGATTTTGATGATGCTGTGTCAATAGAAAAGAAAGAAAATGGAAATTATTTATTGGGAGTTCACATTGCAGATGTAACACATTATGTAAGAGAAAATGGTCCCTTAGACAAAGAGGCATACAAAAGAGGGAATAGTGTATATTTGATTAATCAAGTTATTCCAATGCTTCCTAAGCTACTCTCAAACGGCATTTGCAGTCTTAATCCACACGTGGATAGGTTGACGCTGTCTATTGACATGGAAATAGATTCACAAGGGGAGGTTGTGAAGCACGAAATTTATGAGAGTGTAATATGCTCAAAAGCAAGAATGACATATACAGATGTGTCAGATATGTTGGAAAAAAACGCAGTTGATTTAATCTCTTCATATTTTGTCATATACGAAGATTTGAAGCTTATGGAAGAACTAGCAGCTATTTTGAGGAAAAAAAGAGACAAAAGGGGTAGTATTGATTTTGACTTTGATGAATCAAACATTACCCTCGATCAATATGGAGTACCAATGAGAGTAGACGTGGCAGAGCGAAGAGTTGCAAATAAAATGATCGAAGAATTTATGCTTATTGCCAATGAAACTGTCGCAGAAGAATATTATTTTAAGGAATTGCCATTTATATACAGAGTTCATGAGAAACCTTCATTAGATAAGATGGAGGAATTAAAAATATTTCTTCAGAGCTTTGGCATAAATCTAAATGGGGAACCTGACAATATTCATCCAAAGCAATTAACGGATATTTTGCAAGTGGTAAAAGATAAACCTTTTGAAAATGTGGTAAGCACGGTAATGCTTCGTTCTATGAGAAAAGCATTTTATGACAGTGAATGTCAGGGCCATTTTGGGCTTTCGGTAAAATACTATTGTCATTTTACTTCGCCTATTAGAAGATACCCAGATTTGATGATTCATAGGATAATAAAAGAGTCAATAAAGGGGAATATGGGGGTTCAACGAAAAAAGACATTATCAAAGATAGTAAAAGAAGCGGCATTGAATTCTTCAATAACAGAGAGAACGGCCATGGAGCTTGAAAGAGAAGTTGAGAAACTTAAAAAGACAGAATATATGTCCTATCACATAGGAGAAGTCTATGAGGGTTTAATAAGTGGCGTAACTAATTATGGAATATATGTAACCCTGCCCAATACCATAGAAGGCATGGTAAGAATGGAAACCCTTACCGATGATTATTACGACTTGGATTCGGCCAATTTTAGGGTTATAGGCAGGAATAGTAACAAGATATATACTCTTGGAAATGCTGTAAAGATTATGGTGGCAGCAGCCAGAATAGAAAGCAGAGAAATCGATTTTATAATTAAAGACATATAAGGATTATGTTATAGAATGCGGTTTGGTAATCGCAAATAATATGTCACCTGCTTCATCAATATAAACTGGATTTTTAGCATAGTCGTAAAGCGATAGCATTCCCACCAATTTATCATTTTGAAGCACCGGTAGTCTGCGTAACTGGTGCTTTGACATTATAAGTCCGGCATCATGGGTGTTCATGTCAGGTGTAACGCTTACAACATTTGTAGACATAATATCGCCAACTTTCTTGTCTGACAAAGCAGAAAGGTCTGAACCTGTGTTGGCAAAGAACCTCAAAATTAAATCTCTGTCTGTTATTACTCCCTGAACCAGTCCACTATCGGTACAAATAGGTAATATACCTATGTCGTTTTTTTTCATTTCCATTGCAATTTGACTAATTGTCGAGTCAATATTTCCGCATATAATGTTTTTGCTCATTAAATCCTTTACATTCATGAATAAGATACCTCCTGTTAAAATATGAATTAATATAAAAAAGTGCAAATTGGGAAATCAAAGATTTCTAGTTGCTCATGTTTGCTGTTCAGCAAAGGTTTAGAGCATATAACTATTTTTTTTACTCTAATACTTTATATTAATTATCTTAACCCAAATTCAAGTTGTTATGATTTAATTTAGTTATATAATAAATTAAATTAAAATTTTATTTTTTGTCTTTCCAAAATGAAGGCATAAACAATACCAATACAGTGAAAATTTCCAGTCTACCCAATAACATAAGAAATGCAAGAAAAAGCCTGAGAATAGGTGAATACATGCTAAAATCTGCAGTTATTCCCAATTGCCCAAAACCTATTCCTGTATTTGATAATGCAGCGGCAGCAGAACTCAAAGTGGTCATAAGATCCAGATTTTGTAAAGAGAGAATTAGTGCACTAAATAAAAAGACAACAAAATAGGTAAGTATATATGTAGTTATTGAAGTAACATTATCAGAAGAAATTATTTCATTTCCAATCTTCACCGGAGTTACTGCTCGTGGATGTATTTTTTTGTAAATGCCACGAATTATCAGTCTGAAAAAAACCAAAACCCTCATTATCTTGATTGAACCGGCAGTGGAAGTTCCACAACCGCCAATGAACATTAAACTAAAAATAATAGTCTTACAAAAGGTTGGCCATACAGAGTAATCCGTAATGGTATAGCCTGAAGTGGATATAAATGCGGTTGTCTGGAAAAAGGAATTTTTCATTGAGATTAACAATGAATCATAGGTACCTGTAGCATAAAGTCCAAGCGTAACCAGTATAAAGGCAATAGACAATATAAAAAGAAAGCCTTTCAGTTCAACATTTGCAAAAAAATCTTTCCACCTTCCTCTGAGAAGGTAACCATAAAGAACAAAGTTTATGGAAGCAAGGATGGTAAATATGGATATTACGATTTCAATATAGGTACTATCAAAATAAATAAGGCTTTGTTTTGTTGTTAGTAAACCACTGGTACTGATGCTACTCATGGTATTTACCAGTGCATCAAAGATTCCCATGGAACTAAAGGAAAGCAAGATGAATTCCACTATACTGAAGGCTATATAAATTAAATAAAGAGATTTTGCCGAACCTGATATTCTAGTACCCATTTTGTTCAGTGTAGGACCCGGGACTTCTGCCTTAATTATTTTTTGCCCGTTTATGCCAAGAGTAGGAATAAGTGAAATCATGAAGACCAATATGCCCATGCCACCAAGCCAGTGTTCAATGGCTTTCCATATAATCAAACTTCTTGGCATTATTTCAATATTCAGAACAGAACATCCTGTTGTTGTAAAGCCTGCAGTTGATTCAAAAAGTGCGTCAACAAAGCTTACCACATAACTGGAAAGAGCAAAGGGTATGGCACCAAACAAAGAAGCCAAAACCCAACTTAGGGTTACAACCAAATAGCCTTCTCTGAGCTTTAAAGTAAGGGATACAGGGTGGGTTATTATAACGGTAACAATACCTAAAAGAGTTGTGCAAATCATACATAAAAAGAATATGGACATTTGCTCTTTTTCACCATATAAACAAGCAGTTATAAAGGCAGGAAACATTGCTATGCCAGTAATGGCAATAACAGTTCCAAGTATTTTTATAATTACTAGATAATTTAATTTTTTCATAATTAATTCCTTTAACAGTTTATTACTCGTTAAGAATGATATTATTGGTTTTAAGTATTCATATATACTATATATCTGTTTATGCTTTCTAGTTTTTATTTATTTGAATTCCAAAAACGAGGGGTAAACAACATAAAAATTGTAAATATTTCTAAACGACCTGCAAGCATCAGTAGTGACAATAGAAGTGTAACTGGTGCAGAAAAAATGCTGAAGTTCATAGTTGGGCCAACCAATTCAAAACCGGGACCTATGTTGCCAAGGCATACAGCAACTGCTGAAAAACTGGTAATAAAGTCAAAGCCGTCCAAAGAAACAATTAATGTGCCGCCAAACAGTACCGCAATATATAAAAATACAAAGCTCATTGTGGCGGAAATAGTATCGGCAGCGACAGATTTTCCGTCCAATTTGATTGCTACAACAGCATTTGGATGAAGTCTCAAGGATATGCTTCGTTTAATTAATTTAAACACAAGAATAATCCTTATAACTTTGATGCCCCCTGCTGTAGATGAGGTGCAACCTCCGACAAAAATCAAGAGGAAAAGTACCATTTTGCTGAATGTGGGCCACAAGTCATAGTTTGCAGTTGCATACCCTGTTGTGGTAATAATACTGGAAACCTGAAAGGCCGAATATCTGAGGGCCTCAGGAAAACTACTATAAACGCCATTGGTCAATAAATTTACTCCTATTAATAATGTGCTTATGGCAGTTATTAGTATATAGCATTTGAACTCTGAATTTTTTGTAAGCTCTTTTATACCATTTGTAAAGGAAAGGAAAAACAGTCTGAAACTGGCACCAGCTAGTGTCATAAACACTGTTATTACAATATCTATGTAAGCACTGTCAAAGTGGGCAACGCTGGTACTGTATATTCCAAAACCTCCTGTTGCAGTAGAACCAAAAGCATGCGTTAAGGCATCAAATAAATTCATGCCTCCAAGCTGCAATAAAATGGTTTCAACTAAAGTTAGTATAATGTATACAAGATAAAGACGCTTGGCTGTGTCAGACATTTTGGCAGTAAGCTTATCCAATGTAGGACCGGGCATTTCCGCACGAGCTATTACTTGGCCGCTAATCCCCAATGCTGGCAACAATGCAATAGTAAAAATGAGTATTCCCATACCCCCCATAAAAAGAGTGAAAGAACGCCAAAACAACATACTTTTTGGAAGGGCTTCAACATCAGTCAGTATAGATGAACCAGTGGTGGAAAATCCGGAACACATTTCAAAAAATGCATCAATTGGGCTTTGGATTGAACCTGAAATCACAAAAGGTATTGCAGACACTATGGAGGCAAATATCCAGCATAATGCAACAATAAGAAAACCATCTCTAATTCTTAAACGAATAGGAGTAGGCTTAATAACTTTCACTATAATAAAGCCAATGATCAAGGATAAGATGATTGTAATCAGAAATGACAGAATAGAACTATTTTCACCATAAAGTATTGCAACTAATAAAGAAGGCATCATGAAAGCTCCAACAACAATCAGTATTAAACCTATTATATAAACAAGGTCATTATAATTTAAGTTCATTACAAAAATCTCCTTTTTGAGGTTGCACGCAGTAATTTTTCTAAATCAGGAATTTCAGTAAGTAAGCAAAGAATGATTACTTTGTCGTCTTCTTGAATAATGGTGTCTCCATTTGGAATTATTACTTCAGTTCCTCTATGTATTGCGGCAATAAGTACACCTGTAGGTAAATTCAAGTCCCTAAGAGGTTTGTTCATTATCTGCATATGGTCAGTAGCAATAATCTCCATTATTTCAGCTTGCCCTTGTATCAGTTGAGAGGAAATAATTCTTTTTGACCCTTGAATGAACCTCAAAATATTGCTTGCTGTAATGTCAAGAGGATTAAGAGCCATATCTATTTCCATATTTTCAATAAGTCCGGAATAACTCTCACGGCTTACTTTGGCAATTACATCTTCTACGCCTTTCTTCTTGGCAACAAGAGCAAGAAGAAGATTTTCTTCGTCATATCCTGTGGTTGTAACAAATGCATCCATATTTACAAGATTTTCGTCTTCAAGTAATGTAATATCTGTTGCATCGCCGTGAAGAACCATTACATCATTAAGATTTGTAGATAAATATTGGCAACGTTCCTTGTTAATTTCAATTATTTTAACCGAAATTCCAAACTCTGCAAGTTTCCTTGCAAGATACAGTCCTATTTTTCCACCACCAACAATCATTACTTTTTGCAAATCTGTGTATTTACCTTTTTCATGAACCTTGGCGTTAAGAGCCATAATGGGTTTTTTCTTCCCTATGACATATAAAAAGTCATTAGCTTGAATAATTGTATCTCCATGAGGAATTATAACCTTACCATTTCTTGAAAGTGCAACGGCAAGCATATTTGGTAATACTGATGACATTTGAGGTATTGGAAGACCAACTAGTTTTGGTAGTTTGTTTACTTTGAATTCAAGCAAGGACACTTTTCCACTTGTAAATATACCATTGCTTAAGGTATATTTTTCTACCAAGAATTTATATATTTCTACTGTGATTGAAAGGTCGGGATTTACAATATAATCCAGTCCCATATTTTCTCTGATAAAATCAAGCTGGTTCATATGTTCAGGGTCTCTGACTCTGGCAATGACCTTTGTACAACCAAGCTTTTTTGCAAAAGAAGCTATAATAATATTTTTTTCATCTTCATCTGTTGCTGCAAGTAAATAATCATATGATGCGATATCCAAGTCTCTCAATTCACTTACCTGCTTGGCATCAGAATTTATGGCCAGAACATCCATCTGAGAAGATAACTTCTGCAAGACAGCATTATTTTTGTCAATAATCGTAACGGAGTGGTCGCCACCAAGCAAAGCTTCGGCAACCTTTAAACCTAATTTTCCAGCCCCAACAATAGCAATTTTCATAATAATCCCCTTTATTCAAACAACTTTTAAGTAATAGTATCTAATATTAATGTATAATAATTATTAATGTGTATTAATTATTTTATCATTTATAGAAAGATTATCAAGGTATATTTGCAAGAAGTATTAAAATAGTCTAAAATATATGTTAAAATGAAAAAATAAAAAGTACATAAGGAACTACTTAGTCTAGCAATGAAAATGGGAGGAAAACGGTGAACAATAACATAAAGTTAATAGCATTGGATCTTGATGGAACAACCTTACGAACTGGCAGTATACTGTCAGCACAAACTAAAGAGGCTTTGGAAGCGGCAATAATGAGAGGGATTGAAGTTGTAATAGCAACGGGCCGGACCTTTAGCGCGTTGCCCCAAGAAATATTGGATATTAATGGACTTAAGTATGTGATAACCTCAAATGGTGCAAATCTGATAGAGTTGTCAACAGGAAGCATACTATATTCAAATTACATAGAAGAAAAAAGAATAGTAGAGATAGGGGGAATTCTTGGAAAACACCGGTTTATGGTAGAGGTTTTTTCGGAGGGAAAAGCCTATATTGATAGAGAAATATATGATAATTTAGATAAATGGAAGGTAGGTGAGGAACACAAAAAATATGTTCTTGCAACAAGAAGAACAACTGAAAATATTTTTGATTTTCTAAAGGAAAATAAGAATGAAATAGAAAATATTAACATAATTTTTGGAAATCAAAAAGACAAGGATATGATGCATGCAATACTTGAATCTATAAATGACATAACCCTTACTTCTTCCAGAGAGTATAATATTGAAATAGGGGGGAGTACAACAAGCAAGGCGGATGCACTAAACAAGCTGTGTCAAATACTAGGTATTCGTTTTGAACAGGTAATGGCTTGCGGAGACAGCCCAAATGATGAGGCAATGCTACGTGTAGCAGGGCTGCCAATAGCAATGGGAAATGCGGTAAAGCAGATAAAAATAATGGCAAAGTACATAACCGGCAGCAATGATGAAGACGGAGTTGCCGAAGCAATAAATAAATTTGTATTGTAAAGAAAAATAATTACAAATTGTTTTATGGTGGTATTTTTTAGATATAAAAAGTACCATTTTTATTATGTAAAAAAGATGGTTTGTTTTATCTTGCAAAATACTCATTGACAAAAAATGTAAAAAGGTATAACCTATGGATAACAAAAATGTAAAAAAAAGGAAGAAAAGAACCGAAGGCAAAATTTAAAGGGAGAAAAATATTTGAATAATAGAAAATTGGGAAAACACGGAGAAGAAATTGCTGTTAAATATCTCAGGCAAAATGGGTATCAAATTGTTGAACAAAATTATAGCTGTAAACTAGGAGAAATTGATATTATTGCTCACAAAAATAAAGTGTTGTGTTTCATTGAAGTCAAAACAAGATCCTCAATAGTTTATGGTATGCCTTGTGAAGCAGTAAATTACAAAAAGAAATGCCACATCATATTGGCTGCGAAGCATTATGTGCAAGCTCATGCTTACCAAGTGAGGAATCTTGATATAAGGTTTGATATAATAGAAATTTTGGTGGAGCAGGAGGGAAAGAACTATTGCAGGCATTTGGAAGGGGCTTTTGTGTGTTAATAAGTAGATTAAAAGAATAAAATGGGGGGATAAGAGATGTTATCAAAGGTAATAACGGGTGCATTACTTGGCATTGAGGGAAAACTTGTGACTATTGAAACGGACATTCTTCAAGGTATGCCATGTCTCAATTTGGTAGGCCTTGCAGGAAAAGAAATAAGGGAAGCTAAAGAAAGGGTAAGGTCTGCAATAATAAATTCAGGATATCACTTCCCAATGAAACGCATTACAGTCAACCTGTCTCCGGCTAGTACTAAAAAGGAAGGAAGTCATTTTGATTTACCCATGGCAGTAGGAATAATGGCTTCTTTTGAAGAAATTGAAAATAAAAATTTGGGAGAATATGCTTTTATTGGAGAATTGTCTCTAGATGGGAAAATAAAACCGGTAAGCGGTGTTTTGCCGTTAGTTTCAGGCTTTGTCAAAATGGGAATAAAAAAAGCTATAATACCTGTTGAAAATGCTAAGGAAGCCTCACTTGTTGAAGGAATTTGCTTGTATCCAATGGAAACTCTGGAAAAGGTAGTTAGCTTTCTATGCGGCTTTGATGTCACAGAACCTTACAGGAGGAGTAATAATAATAGGCTACATATTAAGGAATATAATGAGGACTTTTTGGACGTTGCAGGTCAGGGAGTAGCCAAAAGAGCAATTACTATAGGAGTGGCAGCAATGCATGACATAATAATGATTGGTTATCCGGGAGCGGGGAAGACAATGTTGGCAAAACGTATACCTACCATTATGCCAGATATGAGTAAAAATGAAATTTTGGAGGTTACCAAGATCTACAGTGTTGCAGGGAAACTGAGAGAGGAAGAAAAAGTAATAAACAGCAGGCCATTTAGGGCACCTCACCATTCCATTACCCCACAAGGGCTGATTGGAGGTGGAGCGAAGGCAAGACCGGGTGAATTATCATTGTCTCACAATGGTGTATTGTTGTTAGATGAATTCCCTGAATTTAATAGTGCCAGTTTGGAGCTTCTAAGACAACCCTTAGAAGAAGGAAAAATAACTATATCAAGAGTTTCCGGGGACTATTGCTATCCCGCAGCAATAATGTTGGTCGCGGCAGGGAATCCATGCCCCTGTGGGTACAATGGAGATGAGACTCATAAATGCATATGCAGTCCTATGCAGATTAACCGTTATAAGGCTAAGTTTTCAGGACCGATACTAGATAGAATAGATATTCAAATAGAGGTAACCCCTATTAGATATGCAGAAATTCAAAAGAGCGGTAAGGGATTATCCTCAAAGGAAATGAAGATGCAGGTAGAGTTAGCTAGAAAAATTCAAAAGGAAAGGTACAGAAATGAAAGTATACAGTACAATTCTCAATTAACAGAGAAAATGTTAAAAAAATATTGCAGGCTAAATGAAGAAGGCAAAGAAATTCTGAAATTGGCATATAATAAGTTTTCACTAAGTGCAAGAGCGTATACCAAGATAATAAAGGTGGCAAGAACAATTGCGGATGTTGACGGACAACCGGAAATTCAGGCAAAACATGTTACGGAGGCATTGAGATACAGATGCATTGACAGGTTTTATGGTAAGGAATAACAAAGTGCAAATTCAAATCAACCGATGTAATTTTATCAGAAAGCAAAGAGAAAGGTAAGAAATGAAAACACAGATTAAACAAATAACCTTGTTGCACGAACAATATCCAGAGCTCTTACGAAAAATCAAAAATCCCCCGGAATTGTTGTATTATGCAGGAGACATATCCTTAGCATCAAATCCTTGTGTTGCAGTTGTTGGAGCAAGAAAAGCATCGGAATACGGAAAGTGGGCGGCAAACAGTATTGGAAAGAGATTAGCAGAGCATAATATTACCGTTGTAAGCGGCATGGCAAGAGGAATAGATAGTTTTGCCCACAAAGGTGCATTATCAGTAATGGGAAAGACAATTGCTATATTAGGATGTGGAATTGATATATGTTATCCTCAGGAGAATAGAGCATTAATGGACAAGATCTGCGAAAAGGGACTGATATTATCTGAATATCCCTTGGGATTTCGTCCTACAAATTATACTTTTCCAGCAAGAAATAGAATAATAAGTGGGATTTCAAGAGCAACGGTGATAGTTGAGGCGGGTTTTAGCAGCGGTTCTCTGATAACCGCTGACTGTGCGTTGAATCAGGGACGGGAAGTTTTTGCAGTACCCGGAAATATTAATAGTATTTACAGTATTGGAACAAATAAATTAATTAGTGAGGGTGCCATTCCCATTGTTGTAATAGATGATATTATTGACTATATGGGCATAAATAGAAAAGAAAATATTCAATTTGAAAAAAAACTAGGAAAAGATGAAAAACAAGTGTTACAATATATAAAAGAAAATGGTGAAACTACTGTAGATTCCATATGTATGGGGGTTTTCATGGAAGCAGGAATTGTAGCTGGAATTGTAACTGTTTTGGAGATGAAAGGGCTGGTTTGTTCAGCTCTCGGGAAAATTTTCGTTGCAAATTGAAGAAAATCACAATATAATCATAATTTGATATGATATATATGATATATATATTAGAAAAGGGTAGCGAAAAAGAAAAATTTTAGGTTATTCGATAGGAAAGAGAAGGAGAGTATTATATGGCAAGCTCCAAAAAAACCTTGGTGATTGTGGAATCACCATCAAAAGCAAAAACTATTGGAAAGTTTTTGGGAAGTAATTATAAGGTAATTGCTTCAGTAGGGCATATAAGAGATTTACCAAAAAGCAAATTAGGTATTGATATAGAAAATAATTTTGAACCTGAAGACATTTCCATCAGGGGTAAAGGAGATTTAATTAAATCCCTGAAAAAAGAAGCGAAAGATGCAGGCAAAGTATACCTTGCAACTGACCCGGACCGTGAAGGAGAGGCTATATCATGGCATCTTGCATATCTCCTTGGTATTGATGCAAATACACCATGTCGGATTGTGTTTAATGAAATAACTAAAAAAGCTATTCGGGCGGCGGTAAAAAAGCCAAGACAAATAGACATTAAGCTTGTCGATGCCCAGCAGGCAAGAAGAGTTTTGGACAGACTTGTGGGTTATCAGATTAGTCCCCTCCTTTGGAGGAAGGTAAGAAGAGGTCTTAGTGCCGGGAGGGTTCAATCTGCAGCATTAAAAATTATTTGTGAAAGAGAAAATCAGATAAAAGCCTTTGAACCAAAAGAATACTGGAATATTGTGGCTGAGTTTGAGAAGAAAGAAAAAGATTCAAAAAAGAAATTTAGTGCAAAACTAATTGAATATAAGAGTAAAAAAATAACTGTAGAGAATAAGCAACAAAATGATAAAATTCTGAAAGAATTATTACAAAATGAATATATAGTAGGAGCTATTGATGAGAAAGAGAGAGTAAGGAAGGCTTCGGCACCGTTTACTACCAGCAGCATGCAACAGGATGCCGCAAATAAACTGGGATTTTTCACCAAGAAAACTATGCTGATTGCACAACAGTTATATGAGGGTGTGGAAATAAAAGGACATGGTACTGTTGGACTTGTAACCTATATAAGAACGGATTCAGTAAGGCTTTCTGAGGAAGCAAGAACATCGGCCAAAGGATATATTGAAGAGCACTTTGGAAGTGAATATTGGGGAAATAATTATTTCTCAAATAAAAAAAAGGATGTGCAGGATGCACATGAAGCTATTAGACCAAGCTATGTTGAATTTAGCCCCGAACAAATAAAAGAGTCTTTAACAAAAGATCAGTACAGTTTGTATAAGCTTATTTGGTCTAGATTTATTGCCAGTCAAATGACACCAGCTGTATATAATAGCATGACAGTTGATATTAAAAATGGGGAATATTCATTTAAGGCAAATGGATCAAAGTTGAAATTTGATGGATATTTGAAGGTTTACGTTGATAATGCGGAGGAAAGTACCGACAAATTATTACCTCCTCTTGAAATTGGGGAGAAACCAAACAACACAGGAATTACAGGGGAACAAAACTTTACCCAACCACCATCACGCTTTACTGAAGCCAGTCTAGTGAAAGACTTAGAAGAGAAAAACATAGGACGACCAAGTACCTACGCACCTATTATAGCAACACTTATAGAAAGAAAATACATTACAAGAGAGAAGAAAAGTCTTCTTCCAACGGATCTAGGCTATATTGTAACAGAGCTTATGCAAAAATATTTCAAGGAGATTGTTGACGCGGGATTTACTGCAAATCTGGAAGATAAGCTAGACGATGTGGAAGTTAAAAACATCGACTGGAAGGATATTATAAGCTCCTTTTATGATATATTGAAGGTTGAACTTGAAGTTGCAGATAGTGAAATAGAAAAAGTCAAGTTTGAAGAAGAATTAACAGGTGAAATATGTGAGTTATGTGGCAAACCAATGGCAGTAAAGCATGGCAGATTCGGAGAATTTGCAGCATGCACGGGTTATCCTGACTGTAAGAACACCAAGCCAATAATGAACAAAATTGATGTTAAATGTCCTAAATGTGGCAAAGACATTATTGCAAGGAAGAGCAAGAACGGAAGGCTTTTTTATGGATGTAGTGGTTATCCTGACTGCAACCAGTTATTCTGGAATAAACCGGTAGATAAAAAATGCCCTAAATGTGGTGAATTGTTAGTAGAAAAAAGAACTAAAAACAGCAAGCTTGCATGTTCAAACACAAGCTGCGATTACAAAGAAGAATAATTAAGAAATGAGGGGATAAAAATGGTAGATTTTCATGCGACCACAATAGTGGCAGTAAGAAGAAATGATAATGATATTTGCATCGGCGGAGATGGTCAGGTAACTATGGGAGAGACCACTATCATGAAGCATGGTGCAAAAAAGGTGAGGAAAATTTATAAGAATACTGTAGTAACAGGTTTTGCAGGTTCAGTTGCGGATGCCTTCACGCTAACGGAAAAATTTGAAAAAAAACTGGAAGAACATAGCGGGAATTTAAAGAGGGCAGCAGTTGCTTTGGCGCAAACATGGCGTTCTGATAAGGCTATAAGAAATTTAGAAGCCTTAATGATTGTAGCAGATCATGAGAGCTTGTTGATAATATCAGGTAACGGAGAGGTAATTGACCCTGATCAGGACTTTATAGCTATAGGTTCAGGAGGAAATTACGCTTATGCGGCAGCAAATGCCTTATTTAACAATACGGACATGTGCGCAGAGGACATTGTGAGAGAATCACTTAAAATAGCATCTTCAATATGTGTATATACTAATGATAATATTTCTGTGGAAAAATTATAGGGGAATTTAGAGAAACCACAGTAAGATGGAGGAGAAATATGGGAAATCAACTTTTTAGCATGACGCCAAAGGAAATAGTTCAGGCGTTAGATAAATATATCATAGGGCAGGACGAAGCAAAAAAATCAGTTGCATTAGCTCTTAGAAACAGATATAGAAGAAGTCTTCTTCCAGAAGAAATGAGAGAAGAAATAACACCAAAGAATATTTTGATGATGGGGCCTACGGGAGTAGGAAAAACTGAAATTGCAAGAAGGCTTGCAAAGCTTATGGATGCACCTTTTGTCAAAGTAGAGGCAACAAAATTTACGGAAGTAGGTTATGTGGGAAGAGATGTTGACTCAATGGTCAGAGATTTAGTTGAGGCAGCAATTCGGTTGACGAAGCAAACTAGACTTCAGGAAAAATATTCTATTGCTGAGGAAATTGCTGAAGAAAAAATTATTGAAGCAATCATTCCGGGCAAGAAAAAAGCAAAAACATCAGCAAACACTGCTTCCCAAAATCCATTTGAGTTCTTACTTGGGGGAGTATATCCAAGTCAAAAACAGCAGTATGAAGAAAGCAAGACTGCCTCAACAGCACAAGAGACTCCACAAATGGATATTGAACTTGCAAGAGAACAGGTGAGGCAGCAACTAAGAAATGGACTTTTGGAGGAACAGTTTATAGAAATACAGGTAAACGAGACGCCAAAAGGAAACAATCTGGACATGAGCAATGAGGGCATGAGTATTGCTATAGGAAACATATTTGGTGATATGATGCCACCTAAGAAGAAAACGAAAAAAGTCAGAGTTAAAGATGCGAAAAAAATTCTTCGTGAGCAGGAAGCCCAGAATTTAATTGATATGGATCAGGTTACAGAAGAAGCTTTACAAAACGCAGAGCAAAATGGTATTATATTTATTGATGAAATTGATAAAATTGCTTCCGGTTCTGGTTATAGATCAGGTGCAGATGTATCAAGAGAAGGCGTGCAAAGGGATATTCTTCCTATCGTTGAAGGAAGCGTGATAAATACAAAATACGGACCGGTAAAGACAGATCATGTACTGTTTATCGGTGCAGGTGCCTTCCATACTGCAAAGCCAACAGATTTAATTCCTGAGCTTCAGGGTAGATTTCCAATCAGAGTTGAACTGGAGAATCTAACTAAGGATTCTTTTGTGAAAATTTTGACTGTACCAGAGAATGCGTTGTTGAAACAGCACAAGGCATTGCTTGAAACAGAGGGCATAAAAATTGAATTTACAGAAGCGGCCATACAGGAAATTGCTACAATGGCATTCCTTATGAATGAACAAACTGAAAATATTGGGGCAAGAAGACTTCATACTATTATGGAAAAATTATTAGAAGACATTTCCTTTAATATTTCTGATATGTGCGAAGAAGATATAACTATTGATGAAGTATATGTCAAGGAAAAATTTATAGAAAAGATTCAGGAAGAAGATTTAGACAAATTTATTTTGTAACATTTAGAATGTGTTTACTAAAAATTTGCCGAGCTGATTTTGCTAGTTCGTTCGGTAAATTTTTTATTGTGTAGGAAATATAGTGATATTGCTTGTATATATAATATATTTAAGAAATTGTTTGTAAAATAAAAACTTTTTTGAAAAATCTAAAAATACCTTGCAATTTATTTAATAGCATTTTATAATTGTGGTATAATATGTTGATGAACTAATGATTAAAGATGTGTATCAACTATTTTAAAGAAAATCAATAAATTAATTATGTATCGTATATGGAAATGTAATTCCAATGTTGAATATGTATAATAATTGACAGGTTGGTTAATATAGAAGAAAAATAGGGTAGGTGAATAAGATGGATGATATGATACTTAGCAAAGTAAGGAAATTGAATTGGGTATTGCAGGAGAGCGCGACAGGAGCGTTTTCTTTCAATGATTTATGTAATTTACTTAGCGACTTGATGGATGCAAATGTGTATATTATTAATATGAGGGGCAAGGTTATAGGAGCTCATTACAAGATTAAGTCGGACAGTCCTGCTATATCAGATCCTGAAACCGGCATAGAAAAGTTTCCAAATGAATATAACGAAGCATTGTTAAAGGTTGTGGATACAACTGCGAATTTAAAAGCAGAAGAAGCTTTGAAGATATTTAAGTATGATTATGATACTTATGACAAGCTTCACACTATTGTTCCTATTCTTGGAGGAAGGCAAAGGTGGGGAACTCTTATACTAACCCGATACAATCCAGAGTTTAATGATGAAGATTTGGTGCTTGCAGAGTATGGAGCTACAGTTGTAGGTCTTGAAATTCAAAGAAGAAAATCGCTTGAGGCAGAAGAAGAGGAAAGAAAGAGAAGTATAGTCCAAATGGCTATAGGAACACTTTCTTATTCAGAAATTGAAGCAGTACAGCAAATATTTACGGAGTTAAAAGGTGAAGAAGGCCTACTTGTTGCAAGCAGAGTTGCGGACAGGTCAGGTATTACCAGATCGGTAATCGTAAATGCCCTTAGAAAGCTTGAAAGTGCAGGTGTTATTGAATCACGATCTCTTGGAATGAAGGGAACACATATCAAGATATCTAATTCTAAATTTAAAGAAGAATTAGAAAAAATAGTAGTCTAGGATGCCATACAGCCTGTATATGGTGATATGGCAGAAATGATTGCAAACCTGAGTTGGGAAAAGTAATTATAGTTATAGACTAAAAATAATGTAATTTAATAAAAAAAGAACAAAACACCTTTCTCACACATATGTTAGTAATAGGCAGAAGGAGGTGTTTTTTTTATTGGAGAGAACTACTCGTAATAAAAATACATATAAAAGGTATTTATTTTACATTTTGACGGTCGTTCTTGTTGTTGTGGCAACGTGCTATTGGCAAATGCAAATTGCGCCTACAATTGATGATATTGCAAAGATAAAGGCTAATTCCATGATTAACCAATTGGCAAATGAAGCTTTAAATGAGCAATTCAGCAAAAAAAGAGATGCAACATCATTGCTTACCATAATAACAAATAATGAAGGAAACATAGAATTAGTTCAGGCAAACACTAATGCAATTAATCAACTTGTTACAAGCTTATTAAAAGAAATGCAAAAGCGATATTCTGCTATGGAGGAACAAGAAGTAATGGTACCGTTAGGATCATTGCTTGGAAATAAAATATTATCTGAGACCAGACCATATATTACTTTAAAGGTATTGCCCATAAGTGTCTCTGGAATGGATTTCAGAACTGAATTTGAGACGCAGGGAATTAACCAAACAAAGTATAAGGTGTATGCTGTCTTTACCAGCAAGACCAAAGTGATGGCACCTTTATCAAAGAATATTTTTGAAGTAAGCAGTTCTGTGCTGATTGCAGAAGCAATCATACTTGGGAAAGTGCCTAATAGTTATGTTATGGTGCCAAAGGAAGATATTTTGGATGTAACAGAGGAGTAATATATGTAGTATTAGTTAGCGAAAAACAAATTACTAATTAAAGCTGTTTATGGTATAATAACTATATGGTAAAATTTAATGAGAACAATGAGATTATAAGAGAAGACAAATACAAAGCAATCCTTGTGGGTCTGCAACTTGACAAGGATATTTCTTATTCAATGGAAGAACTTGGAGGCCTTGCAGAGGCAGCCAATGTTGAGGTTCTTGGGCATATGGTTCAAAGTCTTGAAAGACCAAACAAAGCCACCTTTATTGGAAAGGGAAAGGTTATTGAACTTAAGGAAATGTGCGAAAATATGGAGTCTGATACTGTAATATTTAATGATGAGCTTTCGGGCATGCAGCTCAGGAATCTGGAGGAAGCTCTTGGCATAAAAGTAATAGACAGAACAATCTTGATTTTGGATATATTTGCGGCAAGGGCAACTTCAAGTGAAGGAAAGCTCCAGGTTGAGCTTGCACAGCTTCAGTATAGGCTTCCAAGGCTGACAGGCTTTGGTAAAACACTATCCAGACTGGGTGCAGGCATTGGAACAAGAGGACCTGGAGAGAAGAAGCTGGAAACGGACAGAAGACATATAACCAAGAGAATGGACGATATAAAGGCTGAAATTGCACAGGTGAAGAATACCCGTAATGTGCAGAGATCCAGAAGAGAAAAGGCAGAGATACCCATTGTGGCCCTTGTGGGATACACTAATTCTGGAAAGTCGGCAATAATGAACAAAATGCTTGAGATTACGGAAAAAGAAGAAAAAGCAGTTTTTGAGAAAAATATGCTATTTGCTACTTTGGATACCCAGCAACGAAGCATTAAGCTAGACACAAATCATGAATTCATATTGATAGACACAGTTGGGTTTGTAAGCAAGCTACCTCATTCTCTTGTCAATGCATTTAAGGCAACTTTAGAAGAGGTGAATTATGCCGATTTGCTTTTGCATGTGGTGGATTCTTCATATGATAATCACGAGTTTCACATAGAAGTAACAAACAAGGTTTTGAAGGAAATCGGTGCAGAAGGAAAAGAAAGCCTTTTAGTGTTTAATAAAATAGACATGGTGGAAGAAGAACCAATGAATCTATGGAGCGGAGAAAGTATATGCATTTCTGCCAAATACGGTACAAACATGTCAGAACTAATGGAAATTATTAAGAATAAAGTCTTTGCAGACAGGGTTATTACAACTTTCCTAGTTCCGTATTACAGAGGCGATATAGCATCCTATCTGTGTGAAAAAGCCAAGGTAATGAATACACAATATGTTGCAGAAGGAACTTTGTTGGAAGCTGAAGTGCAGTTGGCGGATTACAATCGTCTGAAAGAGTATGAATACAGCCCTCAGATGTGAAAAATCAATAGGAGGCCATGACGTGATACTATATAAAACTATACGAAAAGAGGCAAGTGCAGAGCAGACAATTGAAAAATCAAGGTTTATTGCTTATGTAAAGCCTGTAGGAACAAAGGAGGAAGCAGATGCCTTTATCACAGAGATAAGGTCAAGGAACCGGGATGCTACTCACAATGTCCCTGCCATGGTAATAGGAGACAAGTTTCAGATTCAATGGGCAAGTGATGACGGAGAGCCTCAAGGGACTTCGGGG
Source organism: uncultured Oscillospiraceae bacterium (assembly GCA_964632625.1). Taxonomy (GTDB): domain Bacteria; phylum Bacillota; class Clostridia; order Peptostreptococcales; family Anaerovoracaceae; genus CAZWCK01. Next base: position 56 of record CAZWCK010000002.1, on the reverse strand, counting down.
GCTCCTATGGCACAAATGTTGGTAAAGGAAGGACTGACAAATCTGGTAGTTGTGGT
>CAZWCK010000001.1:0-34154 GCA_964632625.1 uncultured Oscillospiraceae bacterium | reverse complement strand
TTATCTATTATTATACCACTATAATCAGAAGTTACTATAGTAGCTTTTTGTTTTCTTAATCTTCCAAAATCCTCATAATAGCAATTACTCTTCAACACTACCATCCACATATCACCTTTGTCAATAATATCCTGCACAATACATGCCACATCACCTAAAGGAAGATTTACTGTCACTCTTGAACCAATTTCATATTTTGATATATTTCCTGATTTGATGAAACATACCATGTACCAACTGCCATTATCACAAATCTTAAACAAAGGCTCACCATTCAAAGTATCATTTCTTACTAAATTCACTACTTCAATAGGAAGATTCTTAACTTTATCATAACTAAGTTCCTTTATTTTATCCACGGTAAAGTATTCTTCATATCCATCAACAAAATAACTAACAACGCCCTTTCCCTGAGCTTTATAGCCTGCTTCCTTCACAGCTCCTACTCCAAGTCTGGTAACAATATCTCCATATCTAGTTTCTTCTGTCGCTACGCTGCCACCTATAACTTCAACAACCTGAGTCCCTTTTCTTACTTGAACCCCATCCATGATATAGTAGTTAATACTTCCTGAATTTGTTGCTAAATATACTTTTTCATTTCGTACAACATAACAAGTTGCTTCATCTGTAACCTGTACATTTCCATACTGCAGTATTTCGGTCTTTCTTAATGCCCCGCTAACATTTGGTATTGTGTAAATAACAATGTACAAGGCTGCCAAAATCAAAACAAATAAATACAGACAAATTCTTTTCCCTTTTGTCATAGTAAATTCCTCTTAGACATCTTACACCAAAGAGCTTTTTCTGTAAACTCTGTAGTGATTTATTTTTCAATAATTTTTTGGAATATTTTCTTTTGTTCTTTTGTTAATGAATCTATTTTTTTTAAAAATTCATTAAAAAGCTCAGGCCGCTTCTCCTTTGTCAGCTCTAATGATTTCTCAAATCTCCAAAGTTCAATAAACTTATGATTACCGCTTACTAAAACCTCCGGAACCTCCAAATCTAAATAGTTCCTTGGCTTTGTATACTGGGGGCATTCAAGCAATCCTGAGTAAATTGATTCCTGTCGGATTGAATTTTCATTTCCTAGAACCTCTGGTACTAATCTTGCCACCGCATCAACAAGCACCATTGCTGGTAACTCACCACCAGTTAGTATATAATCTCCAATTGAGATTTCTTCCATTTGAAAATTCTCAATTATTCTCTCATCAATCCCTTCATAATGCCCACACAAAATAACTAGCTCCGCTGTGTTTGCCAACTCTTCAATCTTCTCTTGATTCAAAATTTTTCCCCTTGGAGACATATAAATCAATTTTTTATTTTCAGTGCCCACAGCATTAAGTGCATCAAAAACCGGTTGAGCCATCATTACCATTCCCGCTCCGCCACCGAAAGGATAGTCATCTGCCTTTTTGTGCTTGTCCAAACTATAGTCACGGATATCCGTTAGCTGTATCTCCAATATTCCTTTTTCCTGAGCTTTCCCTAGCATACTACTAGTTGTGATTGCAGTAAACATCTCCGGAAAAAGTGTCAAAATATCTATCTTCATAGTTCCAACAGTCCTTCTATTACTCTAACCTTTATAAACTTTTCTTGTGTATTCACTTCCAAAACAAATTCTGACACTGCCGGAATCAACACCTTATTTTTGTCTTCCTTTTCTATTTCATACAAATCCTGACCTCTGTTTTGAATTACATCAGTCAGTAAACCTAACTTTTCACCATTTTCTAAAAAAACCTGCGACCCCAAAATATCTCTGATATAATAGGTATCCTCAGGAAGTTCTCTCAAATCGTCTTCTGTAATATATATATCCTTTTCCTTCAGTTTCTCTGCTGCATTGCGGTCATCAACACCCTTTATCTTCAAGATAACCATATGATTTTGATATCTTACCTTTTCTATCTCTGCCAAATTGTCTTCAATATATATTTCAGATAATTCCTCATACCTTTCCTTATAATCAGAATAATTATATACCTTAACCTCTCCTCTGAGAGCCACAGCGTTTACAATCCTGCCTATTTTGATTTTTTCCATTTTTCCCTCCGCTTTTAATACTAACCTCTTACGATTATTAGTAACAACGCTATTATACAATAAAAAAGGGTTAATCTCAAAACATTTCTTTCGAGTTAACCCTATTAATTAGCATATCTATTATTATTGAACTATTTCAACTACAACTTTCTTGTTAGCCTTTGTTGCAGCAGCTTTTACTACAGTTCTAAGCGCTTTGGCAATTCTTCCCTGTTTTCCGATTACCTTACCCATATCTTCAGGCGCAACTGTCAATTCGATAATAATTGCTTGTCTGCCTTCTACTTCTTTGACCTTTACCTCTTCGGGCTTGTCAACAAGTGATTTTGCAATTGCTTCAACCAATTCTACCATTAGTTTTCCCCGCTTTCTTACTGAATGATGCCGGATTTTTTGAAAAGAGCCTTTACTGTTGATGTAGGCTGAGCACCATCTGATAACCATTTTTGTGCTTTTTCACTGTCAATTTTTATGTCTGCAGGATCAGTTAGCGGATTGTAATATCCTATCTCCTCAATGAATTTTCCATCTCTTGATGTACGAGCATCAGCAACAACTACTCTGTAAAAAGGCTTCTTATGAGCACCCATTCTCTTTAATCTAATCTTTACCATGTAATATTTCCTCCTAATTTACGTTTAAAATATATATCCAAACTCAGTATCTTTACTAAGCTTATGACCTTCTATAATTTGACTTTTTATTTTTAGAATTTTATGATTTATTTGTCCTAATTAAAGCCTCTGAACAATTTGTTTCTCTTCATTTTGCCACCTGTGAACTGTTTCATCATCTTTCTTGCATCCTCGTATTTTTTTACAAGTGAGTTTATCTTGCTTACAGGCTGCCCTGAACCTGCTGCAATTCTCTTTCTCCTACTGGCATTCAAAATATTTGGATTTTTTCTTTCTGCCTTGGTCATTGAAAGTATGATTGCCTCCATTTGCGCAAATTCTTTTTCACTCTCATCTAAATTAACATCTTTCATTGCCTGTGAATTTACACCCGGCATCATGTCTAATATTTTGCCAAGGCCACCCATTTTCTTTACCTGTCCCATTTGTTCCAGAAAATCTTCTAAAGTAAATTCATTTTTTCTTATCTTCTTTTCCAGTTCCTCGGCTTTACTATCATCAAAATTTTCCTGAGCCTTTTCTATTAATGAAAGCATATCTCCCATTCCCAGGATTCTGCTAGCCATTCTCTCAGGATGAAAAGGTTCAAGTGCATCTAATTTTTCACCAAGTCCTATGAACTTAATTGGTTTACCAGTTACCTTCTTCGCAGAAAGTGCTGCTCCTCCCCTAGAATCACCGTCTAATTTTGTCATTATTATTCCATCAATGCCAAGTGTTTCATTAAAGCCTTCTGCAGCATTTACAGCATCCTGACCTGTCATGGCATCAACAACCAATAATATTTCATGGGGCTTAATAGTCCTTTTTATACGCACTAGTTCTTCCATCAATTCTGCATCAATCTGAAGTCTGCCTGCCGTATCCACTATAAGCACATCATATCCCTTGATTTCTGCCTGCTTCATTGCCGCTTCTGCAATTTTTTCAGGATCTTTGCTATCTTTCATAGTAAACACAGGAACACCCACCGATTTTCCCACTACCTCTAATTGGTCGATAGCTGCTGGTCTATATATGTCACAAGCACAAAGCATAGGATTCTTGCCATTTTTCTTCAAATAGCTTGCTAGCTTTCCACAAGTTGTAGTTTTTCCTGTACCTTGAAGTCCTACCATTAGCAATACTGTAAAACCTCTTGGTGAATAAGTAAGCTTACTGCTAGTGCCACCCATTAATGCCACCAACTCATCATTTACTATCTTTATTACCTGTTGGGCCGGTGTCAGACTCTCCAGCACATCGGCTCCAAGAGCTTTCTGTTTCACCACATCGACAAATTCTTTCACTACCTTGAAATTTACGTCAGCTTCAAGCAACGCCAGCTTAACCTCACGCATTGCCTCATTAATGTCTGCCTCTGTTAGAACCCCTTTGCCCTTCAATTTTTTAAAGACACTTTGTAATTTATCCGATAAACCCTCAAACGCCACTGATTTCAACTCCTTTAGTTTTCTATGTCATCAATTATTTTTTTTATATTCTTCAATTCTATAATTAGTTTTTTATTTTTCTCATTTTCATAAATCATTTTGTCTATTTTATCATCAATGCTGTCTATAACCGCTAAAGTCTTTGAAAACTTTTCGACTAGACCTAATTTTTCTTCATACTCATTCAAAGCCTTCTCTGCATTCTTAATAGCATCATGTACTCCCTGCCTACTGATAGAAAATTCTTCTGCTATTTCCGCTAAAGACAGATTTTCTTCATGATACAACCGCATAGCTTCCTGCTGCCTTGTAGTAAGTAATCTTCCATAAAAATCATATAACAGACTAATCTCTGCAATCTTATCAAACACCAAAGCAACTCCCTTTTCAATGTATCTCTATGCCCCAAAATGTTAGATTTTATTTTTCCCATATTGGGGACTGTCTAGCAGTTTTGCTTGACATACACCACACTAAAATAAGATATCATAAATAAAATGCGCTGTCAAGCATTTTTACTTAACAGCGTTATTTTTTTTGACCTATTTTTTACCCTAATTATCAACCTTTTTTAACTATTTTATTTATAAAAGTAACTGCTAAATAATGAAAATAAATGCAGCCTAATCACTTTCTAGAATTAAGTGGCTCACACATATAGCTAACAGGGAATTCATTTGCATCCTCCATCAATTCCATTATTGCTGCAACATCACCTTTTGCTGATAAATCAGGCAAGTCTACCGTGCTAAATAATGTACTCCATAGAGAATTGCTAGTATATAGAATATCTGCGACTTCGCAATCTTGCAAATCATAGCTTTCCTTCATATCAGAAATTGCCTCTTCCTTTGTTCCAATTTCATCAATAAGTCCATTCTCTTTGGCTTGTTTTGCTGTATATATTCTTCCATCAGCAATTTTTTTAACTTTAGCGATGTCCATGTTCCTACCATCTGCAACAACTTCAACAAACTGTTCATAAGATTCATCCACAAGCGCCTGGAATATTGCCTTTTGTTCTTCCGTCATAGGTTCTACAGAACTACCCATAGCTTTATTAGCTCCTGATGTTATTGTATTTGTCTTAACACCAAATTTATCAAGAAGTTCGGAAAAATCATACAATGTTCCTATGGTTACACCAATTGAACCTGTCCAACAGTTTCTGTTAGCAATGATTTTGTCACATGGGGCAGAAATATAATATCCACCTGATGCTGCCATTGAACCCATTGCTGAATATACAGGATTTCCTGTTTCTTCCTGATACTCCTTAATTTTAAAATACAATTCATCACTGGCATAAACTGAGCCTCCTGGTGAATCTATAAACAAAATCATACCTTTGTTATTGCTATCCTCAATAAGATTGTCTATTTGCTCCATAGTCCAAATATGCTGGTAGCCTTCTGCTATACCATAAGAATTGACACTACTTTCCATGATTGTACCTTCTACATAAAGTGTAGCTATATAATCACTATCCGGGATTTCAACCTCTCCAACGGCACTCCCACCAGAAATACTTGAAGTAATCCCTTTCATCATGGCACTACATGATACTCCTAAAATTATAACGCCCAAAACCACACATCCAAAAATTATCAATCCCTTTTTCCCTAACTTTTTCTTGTGATTTGCTTTTTCTGAGTTGTAATACCTTACTCCCTCTTGGCTCTCTCCTCCAATTATAGATTCTGATACAGGTTGATCTGTAGCTTCTGCTGCTTTCACAGTCTCATTTTCGCAACGGTTTTCATTGTTCTCATTTTTCTCATTATTTTCATTATTGTTTTCTGCCATTGTTTTCCTGCCTTTCACAAAACATTTGCTGAATTATATATGTCAAATTATCAATCTAACGATATTCCTCTCATCATAGTATACCATATTATCGAATAAAATTTTATAAATTTTTTATTAATTTTATTGTTGTTTCATATACCAAATAGATTTGTTTAATATATTGTTATTGCTATTGACAGTGTACTTCCAACCGCAGTACACTGTCAATAGTAACTTAATGTGCATATAAAAGGAGATTTGCTATGTCAAATAACATTCATAGAACACATGACGTAATAATAATAGGTGCCGGTGCTTCCGGCCTTTATTGTGCTGCAAATTTTGACAAAAAAACAAATGGATTAATCATAGACCAGTCAAGAAAACCCGGTCTAAAGCTCCTTATGTCCGGAAGCGGACAATGCAATTTGACACATGGTGGAAATATAAAGGAATTCATAAATCATTACGGAGATAATGGTTCCAAAATACGAACGCTATTATATAAGCACAATAATCTTTCCGTCAGAGACTTTTTTGATCATAACGGCTGCCCTACTTTTGAGAGAACTGATGCGAAAGTTTTTCCAAAATCCATGGCAGCAGACGATGTTCTTCAAGCTCTTTTGGAAAAAGCTAATGCAAATGGGTTTACAATCAAATCCAATGAAAAAATTCTTACAATTCAACCCCAAGACAAACCAACCAACACCATTACTGCAAATTTTCAAGTAACAACAACTACAAGCACATACTTTTGTGCTAATTTAATAATAGCAACCGGAGGCTGCTCATATAAGGTTACAGGATCGGATGGAAGCATGTTTGAGATATTAAACATGCTTGGAATAAAAACGTCATCTGTCAAGCCTGCGCTAGTTCCTATTTTTGTGCAAAATTATCCATATAGTGAATTGTCAGGAATTTCCTTCAAGAAAATTCGCCTAACTTTATTTCAGAAATCTGAATCTCTACAAGCTTGTGATTCTGCTTCTCAGACTTCAGATGCAATTTCACAAACCATGGATAGCACAGTAAAACAAAACCCAAATGCAATCAAGAAAACACAGTTGACTTTTTTGGGCGACATATTATTTACTCATAGCAACCTCTCAGGTCCCGTTATTTTGAATTCTTCCAGATACATTAACACAGGAGACGAAATAGCCATTAATTACTTCCCTAAGGACGATAAAAATAAACTCAACGCACAATTAAAGAAATTTTTTATTAGAAATCACAAGACTCTAATTGTTGGAATCTATGATTTTTGTCAGAAAAAAGATACTAAATTGCCTAAGCGTTTTCTGGAACTTCTGCTTGAACGTTTAGGTCTTGAAGTTACTGCAAAATGTTCTTCAATTTCAGGAGAAAATATATCATCAATCACAAATTTGCTAACCTGCGACTTATTTTCAGTAAGCGGGTTAGGTTCATTTACTACTGCAATGGTCACTAAGGGTGGAATAGCTCTTTCTGAAATAGATTTGAGAACAATGGAAACCAAAAAATATCCTCATCTGTATATAATAGGTGAAGCCCTTGATATTGACGGTGATACTGGAGGTTATAATCTTCAATTTGCGTTTTCCAGTGCATTTGCTGCAGCAAATCATGTTACATCAAAAATTTAATAAATCTTGCTAAAACAAAAATACCGCTTTTAGTACGTCAATTATACCTAAAAGCGGTTTGTTTTATAAAATATTTTCCTTATTCTTCAATATCACATTCCTCAAATGGTACTGGAACTATAATATTTTTTGCATCTTCAAGAGTTTGTTCGGGTACATAAATATCTATTGCGAATGCCGAGTTTGAGCCCATTGCAATCTCAAGAAAATTGCTTGCCCCATTATATTTTTTTACACATGGAATATTTTCACTTCTCAGCTTGGATTCTAAAATATCTGCTTCTAAACTATTCTTTGCCGTACAAAGATATACTCCATCACGCCATTCTTTATTTTCATTTTTATTACCCAACATAATTATAGCCTCCAAAGGTCATATTAACATTTCTAAGATAGCACTTCTTTTAAATGTCTTTGTTTGTTATTTCATCCAACAACTTAGAAGCAAACTCATCAACTGACATTTCCCCAAGCTCTCCAACCTTATTTGAACGCACAGTCAAAGTCCCTGCCTCTGCCTCGCGCTCTCCTATTACGCAAATATAGGAAACTCTCTCATTTCTGGCTTCTCTAAGTTTATATCCTATTTTTTCATTTCTGGCATCTACTTCAACACGAAGACCCATTGCCTCAAGTTTCTTTCCAACTTCTTTTGCATATGGAACAAACTTTTCCGTTACAGTCATAAGTTTAACTTGCACAGGTGCAAGCCAAAGTGGGAATTTACCAGCAAAATGCTCTGTCAAAATGCCAATAAATCTTTCAATTGATCCAAAGATTACTCTATGAATCATAAGAGGTCTGTGTTTTTCACCATCCGCACCTACATAAGTAAGGTCAAATCTCTGAGGCATTTGAAGATCAAGCTGAATTGTTCCACACTGCCAAGTTCTCCCAATTGAATCCTCTAAATGGAAGTCAAGCTTAGGTCCATAGAACGCACCGTCACCTTCATTTACCACATAAGGAACTCCAACTTCAACCATAGCGTCTCTAAGAGCTTCTTCAGCCATATTCCATTCTTCGTCAGTTCCCATTGAATCTTCCGGTCTTGTAGACAATTCAATGTGATACTTAAAGCCAAATAATGTGTAAATATCATCAATAAATTTTGCAACACCCACGATTTCATCTTTTGCCTGTTCTGGAAGCATAAATATGTGTGCATCATCCTGGGTAAAAGTTCTTACCCTCATTAATCCGTGTAATGCACCTGAAAGCTCATGCCTGTGTACCTGACCCAATTCACCTACTCTCATAGGGAAATCTCTATAGGAATACATTTTTCTCTTATAAGCAAGCATTGAACCCGGACAATTCATTGGCTTAATAGCGTAATCTTCATCATCTATCTTTGTAAAGTACATATTGTCCTTGTAGTGATCCCAATGTCCAGAAGTTCTCCAAAGCTGCTCATTTAATATAAGTGGCGTTTTTATTTCCTCATAGCCCCTCTTTCTATGCTCAACTCTCCAGTAATTCTCAAGTTCATTTCTTATTACCATACCTTTTGGCATAAAAAATGGAAAACCAGGTCCTTCTTCATAAATTGCAAATAAATCCATTTCTTTACCGATTTTTCTGTGGTCTCTCTTCTTTGCCTCTTCAAGACGATTTACATATTCATCTAACTCTTCCTGGGTTAAAAAAGCAGTCGCATACAATCTTTGAAGCATTTTCCTATCTGAATCACCTCTCCAATACGCACCCGCAACACTCATTATTTTGAACGCTTTAATCTGTCCTGTTGACTCCATATGTGGACCTGCGCACAAGTCAACAAAGTCACCCTGCTTATAAAACGAGATTATTGCATCCTCTGGCAAATCATTAATAAGTTCAACCTTATATGGTTCTCCCTTTTCCTCCATAAACTTAATAGCTTCTTCTCTCGGAAGTTCAAATCTTTCCAACTTCAAGTTTGACTGAACAATTTTCTTCATTTCCTTTTGAATTTTTAAGAAATCTGCCTCTGTAAATTTATATTCCAAATCAAAGTCATAATAAAATCCATTATCAATTGCAGGGCCGATTGCAAGCTTTGCTTCCGGCCAAATATTTTTTACCGCCTGAGCCAAAATATGTGATGCTGTATGTCTGAAATTATGTCTTACCTGTTCATCTTCAAAATTAATTTTTTCCTTTGCCATAATTTTTTCTCCTATACTATTTATCTATCGTAAACAGAGCACAAATTGCATAAACTCTGCACAATACCAACATTATTATTATATTACAATGCAGGTAATTGTCAAGATTTATCCAATTCATATCGGGCAATTCTTTTCACGGTCTTAACTTCCAGAAAAGGAAGCCTAAAAATATCCTCGCCCTCACTTATGACTGTAGCAATTACTGCAGGTCTTTTTTCTGTATTTTCTTTCCCATATCCCACCTCATCATCTTCAAACTGTAGATTCAGCGAAAGTTCTCTCTTATTATAATCATTGTTACGATTCTCCTGCCTAAATTGCACAAAATTTTTAGCATAGTCATTTCCTTCATCCTGTAAAAAAACTAGTTTTCCGGTTCCATAAGCCTTTTGATCTATCAAAAGCGCTGCGCCACAAGCACATTCCTCTGCCATTTCCTTTACAGTTAACTGTTCGTGCATATAATAATTCATATCCCCCTGATATATTAGTCCCATACTACAAACAACAAGCAATGCCAAAAATACAATAAACACCTTCATTTCTTTTGTCTCTCTCCGTTTCTTATTACTATTGGCGCAATCTTAATATTAATTAGGTAGACATTGCACACTATAATTTTTCACTAGCTGTATAACTATCTATTACATAAACATACTTGTTTTTTTCTTTATCAATACCAAACAATTCTCCCCCTGCCATGACTTCCCTTATGGGCACAGAAATTTTGTAATATATCTGTCGGTATTGTCCATTACTGTAACGATACTTGATTTCCTCATCACATTCAATTAATACATCACTTGAAGAGACATTGGCTATAGCTGCAATGTTATCTTTCAGTTCTGTTTTCATTTCTTTAGAAAACCCGCCTTGCTGCTTGGCTTCTTCCTTTGCAAAATACACAATGCTCTGAATTTCTGCTATTAGTCCTGCATTTTTTTGGTCATAAGAAAATTGCATCATAAATATCAACAGTAGTGGCAAAATTGCAATTAATACTATAAACTGTTTCATTATCTCCTCCAAATTCACTATATTCCCTTGCCATGATTATCCTACGGCATCAGACTACGTGCAGCCACTTCATTTGACCAGCAAGATTTCAGCACCATAAATATACTTCCATCATCATTTCCGACAATTATGTTATAAATAACCAATCCTAAAGCGATAGAACTGCACATTACAATAAATTGTTTCATTCTTATATCCATTCCTTTTCAAATACGCTTTCTATCTTAGTTGTACTTTGTTGGCCAATATCCTTTGCCGTTCCCCCAAAACCCATTACTATACTTGCAATTGCGAGCCCTAAAATAATTGTAGCTATCAATACAATCAACTGTTTCATAATCACATTCCTTTCCCTTCTCCATTTACAATAACATTTTCAACATTTCCTGCTGACTTATAAAATAACCTACATATATAAAATTTATAAATATGACAAATACATTTACAACTACAGGTAAATATATTAAATCACTTATGATTTCATCCTTTTGCTTTTGTCTGGTTACCCAGATTTCCTTAATGCTCTTTTGATATGATATTAATACATCTTTCAATTGAGAGTTTCCAATGTGATCCCACCTTGCGAGAATTCCTGCGAGTTCAATACTCATTGAGGTTTCTGCAACCATTAGAAATTCTTTTACCCCTGCTTCTTTTTGGTTTTCCCTAAACAATGAAAGCATTCTTACATATGCTGGCTGTAATATTCCCTTACCATGTGACAGCTGCTCCAATACATAGTCTCCATTTATTCGGTCTCCAGAAGCAATAATTATATTTCTGAGAAATGAGAAGGCTTCATAGACCTCTTTATCCACTAAATCCTCAAACCTGCTCCTCACAAGGAATGTTCTTTGCAGTTTTAACCTTGCCAATGGCAAAATTTTACTAAATCTTTCTTTAAGTTTTTTTCTTGTAAACCTCCCTTGGTACTTCTTGTTTCTAATCAAGACCACAGCATAATATATCCATATCACATATGCCGCAATAGCAATATAGATCCATATATCGTTCATTCTCCACCTCCCTAATAATCAAACTTTTTATTGTTTACGATTTGAGTCAGAATAATATTTAATAAAAACATAAATATACTTATTACAAATAATAGAAATCCACCCTTTGTCAGAAATTGATTTTTTATAAATTCAGATACTGAAATACCCACAAAATTAATTGAAATCAATATTGTTGATAAATACAATATCGGAATAAGAAATACTACAATTCTTGTAGCCTCTCCATTAGCTCTCTTTCTTTCTTCACCTAACATTCTGACCTCCCTAAGTTGAAACAAAATATCTTCCATGGCTCCCGTTATGTCTATTCCCCTTGTTGCTGACAAATAAAAATTATATGCCATCATTTTACTCCAATTTGTATTTATGCCGAAATAAAATTTATTAAAAATTTTCTTCATATCCTCCTTATTTGAAGTGTTTCGAACATCTAATAAAATCTCATACAGAATTTTACTGCACATTTTTGTATTTGCATTGTCCTGCAATGCCATTTCAATAGCTTCATAAATGTTTTCTCCGCTTATCCTATATTTAGTAAGCATTTTACTAACAAAAAACTCTCCCTCATAGCTACCCTTTCTTCTGATATTTCCTAACCTTATTTCTAAAATCAACACAGATAATGTAGATGCACATCCTCCCAAAAATACTGCATAGCCAAGCGAATAATTTCGTAGACCTCCTATAAATACGGAAACAAAAATAATCAGATTAAAAATAATGAACCCTACTATTTTCACATTTTTACCCAAAGTAACTTTTAAAAGCATACTCACGTGTTCGTACAAACGTCCCCTACTTTTTCCCTGGTTTTTTCTAGTTCTAAGCCTATTCCTCATTTTTATATTCATGTACAACTTCCAAAACTCAAAAAACCACAACAATACTATTCCTGTAAGTAGCATTATATAGCTTATAACTATTACAATTTTAACTATTCCTTCATTCATGAAATTCTCTGCATGATATATTTCTTCTAAACACCTCCATGCACCCCCTATCTATCTTTCTTCTACTACTTTTAGACGATTTTTAAATTTTTACACTGGATTTGCAAGGTCACAAAGAACATCCTTAAATTCTTTAAAGGCCTGCAGGTTTTCTACCTTGCCAAGTTCTTCTTTTTCCTTTCCTATATACTCATAGAATCTCCAGTCCTCCTTGTTAACGTCATAGTTGCATATTAAATTCATATCAATTTTGGAGTTTTCATTACTATAGCTTATTTCGTAAATACTCCTTAACCTTTTTTGTGACTTGTTTCGTAATTGAATGAAATGAAAAATATAATCAAAGCTGCCTGCTGCTCTTTTTGCATTATAAAAAACATCGCCTCCATAAGTACGCACTATTTCATCAGCTACATCATATGGGAAATTCAGCGGGTTCTTGCTGTGGAAGGTTATTTTCATTCTCCGAATTCCTTTGCTTGCCAATCGTAATGCTGTATCAAGTGCAACCCCGTCTCTCGCCTCTGCCATAATAAAATAGTCTGCATCGCTGCGAAGTAAGTTCTTTGTAATACTTTTCAGTGCATCATTATCCGCTAAAATCTGCATAATAGGAGCTTTGGGCATAAGCTTATGTAATGGTATTTCAGGATCTGTTTCCACCATTACTCCTTCTAATTCTCTTTCCTCATAGCTTTGCCATGTGGTTAAAAACGTGGTTTTACTGGAACGGGGAGCTCCTGTGAAGGCACAGTTATATCCAAGCTGTACCATTTTTTCAAACAAGGGAATTGCCTTTTGAGGAATAGTTCCCCTTCTTGCCTGCTCTTCAAATGTATATTGTGGAATTACATATCTTCTAAATATTATTACATCTTGATTTTCCTTTACCATGTGACCTGAAAAAATTGTTATTCTTGTTCCATCTATCATGTATAATTCATGAAAATCCTTGTTTATTTTTTCCTCTGGTGTTATAAGTAAAAATGCTCTTGTTAGCTGCTCTCTCCTGTTTTTACTGATTTTTTGTGGTTTAAGCTTCATTCTCCCATTCTCCAGAAAGTAAATTTGATCGCCTATTATTTTTGCTGAGCTGCTTTGCTCATGTTGTGGTGAAAACCATTCTGCAATTCCAGCAAGCCCCCAGTTTTCGTGATATATGGCTTCCTCCAAATTTTCATACCATTGTGGAAATTCAATCCTATTAATATTGAATAACCTTAGGATTTCTCCAATTTTTTTCTTGAAATATTTAACTTCTACGCTGTAGCCTATTATTGCTTTTTTTTGTAACTCCACTAGTTTCTCCGTATTCTCTTCCTGCGACTTCCATTCTTTTTGAAATTCGTTTTTTATGAGCTGACATACACTTGAAAAGCTGTAGTTACTTGATAAAAAAACAGTATTTTCATTTCTCACATATTTATCTAAATAAAATTTTTCCATTTTTTCTTCCTCTGAAATTTAATTTCTTCCATATTGCAGCTTTGCAATATAATATTGCTTATTTTTATTACATCCTGAATATATTGCTCTTCATTGTAATTGACAAAGGTCCTATATTCCATTTCTGCCTGCCTTCCACAGTTTGCCATATGAATTTTTTTAAATTTTTCCCCTGGGATGTCAAGTCTTTGGGAGAAGTAACTCAAGGAATATGGGTCATCTTCACAGAATTTATTTATTAAATATGCATCGAAGTTTATCTTTAGCTGATTGAATATCTCCCTGTTCTTTTCATACCTACAAACAGCACTTTCGTTTTGGGTCATTACCATCATATTTAGCTTGGATAAGGACAGTCCACCTATTGCCAACCCATTGTCTATTTCACTTCCAGTGTCTGCAATTATAATTTCAAACTGGGGTGTCATTCCCTCTAATAGTTTAGCTGCAGTATTTGGCAGGTAATACCTTTGCTCAAGTTCTCTTTCTATTCCACCAACCATATAAAGATTATCCTTATGTTTGTTTTTTGCAATAATATTTTTATCTATGATTATGCCACTATCAATTTGTAACTTGTAATTGTCAATAGGTGCAATATTCTCGCTCACATATTCGTTGCTTTTTCTTCCATTCAATGAAATCATCAATACATTAATGTTTTTTCTTTGCTCTGCAATAATCTCTGCAACTGACTGAGCTACCATAGTTGTTCCACATTTATGATCGGTACCATGAAACACAAATAAATTTTCCACTAATCTTCTTCCTCTCTTTGTACAATAATAAGCCCTTCCTCTTCTATTGCACCATATGATGAAATTTGCATGTAATCCTGCAAAGTTGCTTCAATTTCGATGTGGTCAAGAGTTAGATTACTATCCGTTCTATCAAGTATGCATTCTGCTGATTTTGGCTTTCCCTCATCCACCACTTCATGATTTGCATTGTCCTTCGCAAATGCTACTCTAAAATTTCCTAAATATATATTTTCTCTTGCCGTATAGATATCAATTAAATCCCCTTTACGCACTGAGCTACTCAAATTTTTCATCCAGTGTGAGTACAATGTAAATAACGTATAATCTTTTTTTATTTTATTTTTGCTCTTCAGGAAATATTTTCTTGATAGTTGCTGATTTTGAAAAATGTCACAGTTGGTCTTTTCCCCAATTACAATTTGCATTTGTTCCCTTAATAGGCAATCCTTCATTAAATTTTCATTTAATGTTTTGGCCACCTTAATCTTTGATTCCTCTAAAATTTCACCATCTTTAATATCCATTGCTGCCACCAAAACTTCACTTGTCGTCACCATTTGTCTTCCACTAGTCTCCCAAAAGAACATAAGCATTAGAGCTAGTGCTATCATGATAATTCCCAATATAGGCTTACCGTACTTCATCAATTTCCCCCTTTCACTACGACTTACTTGGTATTTTTTCCTCCTTTCGCAATTCAACTCGCTTTAATTACATTTATTGGTATTATTGTAATTATAACACAGTTATTTTTCTTGTCAACGTTATTTTACATTTTTTACCATATTTTTGTTGTGGTTTCTCTTATCTGTTCTCAGATTTTAAATATCCCTTTGCGCGCCAAAAAGAGAGCAGTTTCCTGCTCTCTTCAAAACATACATTATGCTATCTCCAATTTGCTACATATTTTTTAAAAATTCCTTTACTCTTGCATTAATATCTTCTGCCCCAAACACAGCCGACCCAGCCACTACAATTTCAACACCTTCATCAGTGACCGTCTTGAAATTATTCAAATCCAATCCTCCATCCATCTCAATTTCAAATTTAAGTCCCGTGTTTTTTCTTATTTCACTGAGCATCCTAACCTTTTCCACAACAGACGGAATAAATTTTTGTCCTCCAAAACCCGGATTTACAGACATTACAAGAACCAGATCCACATCTTCAAGTATGTAATCAAGAGTACTTAATGAAGTCCCCGGATTCAAGGCAACCCCAGCCTTTACCCCCAA
The DNA here is from genome assembly GCA_964632625.1 of uncultured Oscillospiraceae bacterium. Classification (GTDB taxonomy): domain Bacteria; phylum Bacillota; class Clostridia; order Peptostreptococcales; family Anaerovoracaceae; genus CAZWCK01. The sequence goes on along the minus strand of CAZWCK010000001.1, from coordinate 18,019 downwards.
ACTCTTTATATTCTGAATACTTCTGTGAAGATGAGGGCAAGCCTCCTGATGAACAGATATAAACTCTGTGTTATCTGTAATGAAATCTTCAATGTACCTATCTGGATTCTCTATCATAAGATGCACATCAAAAGGTAATTTGGTTTTCCCGCACAAGCTCTTCATTACAGTAGCACCATAACTTATATTTGGCACAAAATGACCATCCATAACATCTACATGTATAAGGTGAGCCCCCGCCTCTTCAATAATAGCCACCTGTTCTCCCAATTTTGAAAAATCTGCCGACAAAATCGACGGAGCCAATCTAACCATTTTAATATCCTTTCTCCTACATGTTCCCTGTACCATAATAACTAGAATACCCTATCTATTAATAATACATTAATATTTGTTTCTTTCTTTTTCAATTATCTCATTTAGCTGCTCTATATATGAAGTATACCTGCTCTTCTTTATTTTTTCCTCAGCTACAGCTTTTCTTACTGCACAATCCGGTTCCCTAAGATGCCTGCAATTGTCATACCTGCATTTACCAATATACGGTAGCATCTCAGGATAAAGAAATTGCAATTCTTCTTCGCCTGCTTCCAGAATTTCAAAAGAAGTAAACCCTGGAGTATCAAATATCATTCCACCAAATTCCATATCAAAAATTTCTACATGTCTTGTGGTGTGCCTACCTCTTTGAGTCTTGCTGCTTATCTCTCCTGTTTCAGCAAAAACATTAGGCATTATTGCATTCAGCAATGTCGATTTCCCAACACCAGAAGGTCCTGTAAGCGCCGCAACCTTTCCCACTAGCATCTCCTTCAAGGTACGAATGCCCTGCCCTGTCTCACCACTGACAAAAACCATCTTATATAAATGTTCGTAGGTTTCCTTCATCCTCTTCAGTCTTGCATCATCTGCCAAATCTATTTTATTGATGCATAAAATAATATCGGTGTGACTCTTTTCTGCCATTACCAGAAACTTATCTACTATAGCCCTTGAAGGGTTAGGCTGAGTTGCCGCAACAACTACAACAAAACAATCCACATTTGCAATAGATGGTCTGATAAAAATGTTTTTTCTGGGATATATATCATTTATTACTGCTTTTCCATCTGCCAAAATTTCAATTGATACCTTGTCCCCTACTGTAGGTACAATACCTTCTTTTTTAAATATTCCCCGTGCTTTACATTCATAGACTACAGTACCTGACTTTACATAATAAAATCCGCCAATTCCTTTTACTATCAAACCTTCCATTAATTAATTGCTCCGGTACTAAAGTCTACATTTTTCTTCATTATCTCTTCATTATCAAAAAGAACTGTTACCGTACCCTTGCCTGTTCCCGTAAGAGAAAGTACATCTCCACCGTCATCCTTCAATTTTTGCTCTCCTGCCAAAACCTTTCTGGTTCCCTCTTCATCTGAAATGATTACTGTAATATAGAACACTGGTGTCTTTGCATAGCTGTAATCTATATCAAGAGCTATAGCCTTTGACCCAGCAGATTCATCCGCAGTACTTATCTTCAGATTAACTGTTGTATCTGCCGCTAAAACTGTATCTGCTTCATATTGCTGCCACATTACTTGATTTTTATCATAGACATCACTCTTTTCATAAACAGTGTCTCCTAGCTTGAGTCCAGCCTTTTCAATTTCAATTTTTGCCACATCTATATCTTTTCCAATTAACTGAGGCATTTTAACTTCACCTTCAGGTTTTCCCTCACTTACAACAAAATTAATTGCAGTTCCTGGATTAGCTTCATCTCCCGCTTCAGGCTGCTGACTAATAACAGTATCCTTTGGCATATCGCTAGGCTGAGAGTCAACCTTGCCTTTTTTGTAACCGTATTTTTCTAAAAAGAATACAGCATCATCATATGATTTGCTTACTATGTTTGGCACGGTTCCCTGTTTTGCACCCTTGCTAATGTTTACTGTAATAGTTTTTCCTTTCTTTACCGCAGCATTTTCATTTGGAGTTTGAGAAACTATCATCCCTTCCTCATAATCTGAGCTGTAAACAGTGTCACCTTTTTCTAATTTCAATTTGTTGTCCAAAGCTACCTGTTCACCTTGGGCAAAGGTCATTCCCCTTAAATCCGGTACCTTTATATCTTCTGATTCTCCAATACTATTAATTGTGTTTACAATAAAATGACTGATTGGTATTGCACACAGCAATGCCAGAATAGCCGCTATTACTTTAATTTTATTTATCTTAAACTTCTTTTTTGAAGTCTTCCCATGTTTTTCCTTCACTTGTTCCTCTTTATTCCCCGCAGCATCTTTTACGCTGGCTGTACTAACGACATTTCCATGTTTTACATTTCTTGCTCCAACAAAAACCGAATCTCCAACAATGTTTGTTACGAATGTCAAATTATTCAAGGCTTCCAACATTTCATCTGCAGAAGCATATCTGCTTACCTGACATTTGTTTGTAGCTTTCATTACAACATTTTCGAGCCCAGGTGGTATTCCTTCTACTAAATTTGAAGGCAACTCCATCTCAGAATTTATATGCATCAAAGCCACAGCAACCGGATTTTCGCCATCAAAAGGTACCCTTCCTGTAAGCATTTCATACAGCACTATTCCAAGAGAATAAATGTCAGACTTTTCATCTACATATACACCCCTTGCTTGCTCGGGTGAAAAATAATGAACGGAACCCATTATGGTACCTGTTGACTCTCCTATGGTTGATGAATTTATTGCCTTTGCGATACCAAAATCCGTAATCTTAGCAACACCGTCTTCAGTCATTAATATATTGTGAGGTTTTACATCTCTATGTATAATATGATTTTTGTGAGCTAAACTTAAAGCAGATGCTATCTGCTTTGTAATTTCTACAGCTCTTCTCCATTCAAGAGGCCCTTCATTTTTAATTACATTGCTAAGAACTTGTCCTTCAATAAGTTCCATTACAATATAATGAATATTCCCTTCTCTTCCTACATCATATATATTCACAATGTTTGGATGAGAAAGACTGGCTGCAGCTTGTGACTCTCTTCTGAAATTTTCTATAAACTTAACATCCTTTGTAAATTCAGGCTTCAATATTTTGATTGCCACAAATCTGTTAAGAAGTCTGCATCTTGCTTTATAGACAACTGCCATACCACCGTCGCCTATTCTTTCAAGAAGCTCGTATCTTCCTGCAAGTATTCTGCTACTCATTAAAACGCTTCCTCCCTTATACCTTTACACAAATAACTGTAATATTATCTCTTCCGCCTGAACGATTAGCTTTTGTAATAAGCTTCCAACAAGCGTCCGACATATTTTCATTACTTACTAAAATCTTACATATCTTTTCATCCTCAAGTTCTCCATATAAGCCATCTGAACATAAAAGGACAATATCATTTTCTTTGATTTCAACCTTGTAAAAATCCGGCTCAATCTCAGATTCTCCACCCAAAGCTCTTGTTATCATATTTCTCCTTGGATGAATTCGCGCTTCTTCCTTTGTAATTGTTCCTTGCTTAATTAACGTGTTTACATATGTATGATCTTCAGTTATTTGACTTAATTTTTCATTTCTAAGTACATAAGCTCTGCTATCCCCTATATTAACAAAATAAGCTATATTGTCTTGGATATAAGCTATTACCAATGTAGTTGCTCTTCCTTGCAAGTTTTCTCTGTCGCTATCCATGTCATAAATAATTTGATTTACTTCTGTCAAACAATCTAAAAAATAATTTCTTACATCTTCTTCGTCAACAACATTTGTCATATCATGATTTTTTACATACTCAGCAACTTTGCTAACAGCTGTTCTTGATGCCACCTCTCCGGCATTATTTCCACCTACGCCATCAGCAACAATAAAAACTCTTTCTTCAGGCATAACGAAACAAGCATCTTCGTTATTGCTCCGCTTTAATCCCTTATCACTTTTAAATCCGACTTTTATCATTCTATTACCGTCACTATTTCTTCAAAAAGCTATCTTCCTTTATCATTTTACAAATAAAGAATCCATCTGTACCATTAACATGCGGCATTAATTGCAGTTCCTCTTCTTTCTTGAAGAACGAATTTTTTCTCAAGAACTCTGCAATTACTTTTTGATTTTCGTAAGTATTGATAGTACAAGTACTATATACCAAAACACCACCTGGTTTTACATATTTTGATGAAGCTGACAATATTTCATACTGTTTCCTTGGGAGAGTATCCATATCCCTACTTCTCTTTTTGTATTTAATCTCAGGCTTTCTTCGAATAACTCCAAGTCCACTGCACGGAGCATCTACCAAAACCCTGTCTGCCTTTTCCAACATTGTGGAATCCACCTTTGTAGCATCCCAAGTTCTTGTTTCAACAATTGAAATGCCAAGTCTTTTTGCCTCATTATCAATAATGTTTAACTTTCTCTTATATATGTCAGATGCAATTATTCTTCCTGTATTATTCATTCTTTCTGCTATTGCAAGAGTTTTTCCTCCTGGTGCAGCACAAACATCCATTACAGTATCACCCTTCTTTGGATCTAACATAACAGAAACCAACATAGAACTTTCATCCTGAATAGAAAACATTCCCTGCTTATAAAGCTTCCCTGATAGAAGCCCTGAGCCTTTGATATGCAATGCATTCTCACACAATTGACCTTTTTCAACCTTAAAACCTTTTTCTACAAGGCGCTTAACAAGGTCTTCTTTCATGATTTTCAGCCAGTTAAGTCTAATTACTGTATCCGGAGTTTCATTCCCTGCTTTCAACAAGTCTTCTACAAAATTCACATCATATTGTTCAAGCCACAGTTCAATAATCCATGGTGCATATGAATATTTTATAGACAAATATTTAACTTCGTCCTCTGACCTCTCAGGTAACTGAATTTTATATCTATCCTTTGTGAAAGAACGAAGCACTCCATTTATGAACCCTTCCCTTCCACGGCAAAAACGCTTAGCAAGAATTACGCTCTCATTTACAGCTGCATATTCTGGAACTGAGTCCATGCTCATAAGCTGATAAATTCCCATTCTCAAAACTGTTAAGTCACTGGCCTTTATTTTGCATGAGCCGGTTGGGACAAAATAGTCAATTATATAATCCAACAATAATTTATTTTCTAAAACACCATATACTAATTCTCTTACAAATGCTGGTGAATTGGGCTTGCTACAAATAATATGGTGGTTTAAGGAAATGTTTGAGTATGAACTTTTTGTCTCCACGTCTAATAAAGTAAAATACGCCGTTTTTCTGTTTACATCCATTTAATTTCTCCCCCTAATCGCTAATAATCGCAATAAGTTTGCAACCGCCATTGCAAGTGCTGCAACATAGGTCATCGCCGCCGCAGATAGAACCTTCTTCGCTGCCGAAGCTTCCTCCGCATAAATAATATTTAACTCCTGTATTTGCTTAATGGCTCTACTGCTGGCATTAAGTTCTACAGGTAAAGTTATCAAATGAAATAATACAACTCCCAAAAAGGCAATAATTCCTAAATTAAAAATAAAATTTCCTTGAGTTGCATTTCCTGCCTGACCAATTATAAGTCCGAAAATCAAAAGTGGCCAAGAAATAGTGGAAACAATGTTCACAACTGGAACAATACTATTTCTCACAATCAAAGGAGCATAAGCATTGGCATGCTGCACCGCATGACCGCACTCATGAGCGGCAATACTAACAGAAGCAATAGAGGGCTCGTTGTAAACCTTTGGTGAAAGCCTCAAAATCTTTGTTCTTGGATCATAATGATCTGAAAGTTTTCCCTGTGTCACTTCAATTCTAACATTTCCCAATTTATTTGCATCAAGAATCTGTCTCGCCGCCTGAGCTCCGTTTATTCCTTTTTTGTTTCTTACCCCTGAATATTTGTTATATGCAGAATTCACTTTTGCCTGAGCATAGAAAGCAAATATTATTGCTGGTATTAATAATACTACCGTTGGATCAAATAATCCAAAATACATAACCCCGTCCTCTCTTTCCCTAATATAACATTTTACCCCAAAACAGTAAACTTTTCAATGTTGTTACCTCTTAAAAATTCATTTATTTTTATCCTTTTTTTACCAGGCATCTGAATTTCCTTGACAAGAAGTTGTCCCTGTCCTGTAATAATCCTGATTCCGGCATTGCTAACCTCTGCAATAGTTCCCGGTACATAATTGTTTTTTTCCTGTCTTTTTTCAAAATCATCTGCATCTACAGCTTCATCTATAACATCTGCTTGCCAAATCTTCATGGTCTCACCCTTGTAATAAGTGTATGTTCCTGGCCATGGATCAAATGCCCTGATAAGCCGTTCTATTTCCTGTGCTGATTTTGTAAAATTTATTTCTCCGTCTTTCTTGAATATCATTGGAGCATAAGTTGATTTAGTATCATCCTGCTTTTCTCTTGTAATATTTCCTGTTTGGATATTTTGCAATTCTCTTGCCAATAATTCTGCGCCTAATATGGCAAGCTCATCGTCAAGGCTTCCGCCTGTTTTTCTGTCAATTGGGATCTCTGACTTTGCAATCATGTCTCCGGTATCTAAGCCTTCCTCCATGTACATAAGAGTAACGCCTGTATTTTCGTCTCCCTCGAGAATAGCTCTTTGAATAGGTGCCGCTCCCCTGTGTCTTGGCAGTAAGGAAGCGTGTATGTTAATGCACCCCTTTACCGGAATATCAAGGATTTCCTTTGGGAGTATCTGTCCATAGGCTGCAACCACAATCAAATCAGGAACATACGCCTTTATCTTGTCAATAAACTCAATATTTTTCCTTATGCTTTCCGGTTGCAACACTTCAATACCAAGCTCCTTAGCTTTTTGCTTAACCGGAGTTTCCTGTATTTTTTTGCCCCTATCCTTGGCTTTGTCTATCTGTGTTACAACATAACCTATTTCATGTCCATCTTCAACTAATTTTTGCAATGCACAAACAGCGAAATTAGGAGTTCCCATATATACTATTTTCATATTCTATTCCTCATCACATACTGTTTCGTGAATATCTACAGCTTTATCTATAAATAAGATTCCCTCTAAATGATCATATTCGTGAGATATTACCACTGCTAAAAACCCTTCTGCCTCTAACTCAAATGGATTTCCTCCTCTGTCCAAAGCTGAGACCTTTAACTTTTCAGGTCTTTCAACTGTACCATAATATCCTGGGACAGATAAACAGCCTTCTTCTCCAGATTGGCTTCCTGATTTTTCTAATATTTTTGGATTTATAAATACAATTGGATTTCCTTCTTCTGCCTCTACAATGAACATCCTTCTTAATATGCCCACCTGTGGTCCTGCTATTCCTACGCCTTCTCCATTATGCATTGTCTCAAGCATATCGTCCAAAATCATCCTTGTTCTATCATCAACTTCTGCAACCTCTCTGCTGCGTTTTCTCAATATTTCATCGCCTTCTACCACTATATTTCTCAGTGCCATTTTAAATTTTCCTCCTAAATAAAACTATATGGATTTACATCTATGTACATATTATATTTGTTTTTTTTGTTCATCGATACTTCTTTTCTAATTTTATCGATTTCCAGGGCATATTTGTTTCTCCTGCCCTTTGGACATTTTATGAGTATATGATATCTGAAATTCTCACCCAATTTATAAATTGGTGCCGGTTTCGGTGTGAAAATATTTTTATTATCTTCCTCTTCCAAAGCTTCTTTGAGCCGCTTTTCACAATGTTTTGCAGCATCTATTACTTTTTTTTCTTCCTGTCCTGCAAAAATTATCTCAAACAAATCACAATAAGGTGGGTAGTTCAATAGTTTTCTCAATTGAATCTCCCTCAAATAAAAGTCCTCATAGTTCTGTTTTGCTGCTTGAACTATGGCATAATGTTCGGGAGAATATGTCTGAACAATTACTTTCCCCTTCTCATCACCCCTGCCTGCTCTTCCTGCTGCCTGAGTTGTCAATTGAAAGGTTCTTTCTGCTGATCTGAAATCCGGAAGATTCAATGTGGAATCTGCCATGATTACCCCAACCAATCCCACATTACGAAAGTCAAGCCCTTTGGCTACAATCTGTGTTCCTATTAAAACATCGGCCTTTCTCTTTGAAAAATCAGTCAATATTTTATCTAAACTGCCTTTTTTCTTTATAGTATCTAAATCCAATCTCAGGGTTTTCACATCTGGGAAAAGTTCTTCCATTGATTCTTCAATTTTTTCCGTGCCTATTCCAAAGTGCCTGAAATATTTGCTCCCGCATTCAGGGCAGCTTGTCGGAATCTTGGTTGTATGTCCACAGTAATGACAAATTGCAGCATTTTCCTCTTTATGATAGGTAAGCGAAATTGAACAATTTGGACATTTCATTGCAAATCCACACTCTCTGCAGGAAATAAATGTTGAATATCCTCTCCTGTTAAGAAATAAAATAGCTTGTTTTTTGTCTTGTAAGCACAAATTTAATTCTCTATAAAGAGCATCACTAAAGATAGATTTATTTCCATCTCTCAATTCCTTTCTCATGTCTACAATCTGAACCTGAGGCAAAGGCACCTGATTATATCTTTCTGTAAGCTTGACTTTATCATAAATACCGCTAACAGCTCTGCTGTTTGAAACTACAGATGGTGTCGCACTTCCCAAAACCAATATGCTCCCGTGTGTTTTTGCTCTTTTTAGAGCGACTTCAACGGTATCATATTTGGGTGTTTTGTCTGATTTATATGTCGCCTCATGTTCTTCATCCATGATTATTGCTCCAATATTGCTCAAAGGTGCAAACACCGCAGATCTAGCACCTATTACAATTTTAACTTCACCACGCCTGATTCTAATCCATTCATCATATCTCTCTCTTTCTGTAAGCTTGCTGTGAAGCACTGCAATATTTTCTGCCCCAAATCTACCTATAAATCTTTCTATTACCTGCTTGGTAAGGGATATTTCGGGAACCATCATAATTGCAGTCTCGTTATTTTCCAAACACCTGCCTATGACTTGCATATATACTTCGGTTTTCCCGCTCCCTGTTACTCCGTGAATAAGAAATATTCTATGCTCTTTTCTTTCAACGTATGGAAAAATCTTATTGACAGCTTCTCTTTGCTCAAGAGTCAACTGCATGGAGCCCAAATTTTCTCCAGAAGAATCATCGAATTTTGCCTTACTAACACCCTTCTTAAGCTTATTTCCTGCAGGAGTAAAGCACTTTACGACATCAATATATTTGCAAAGGTACCTTTTTTTCATCCACAAGCATGTATTGATGATTTCTGGATTTAAGGATATCTCTTTCTCAATTTCTTCAACAAATTTCAGCCTATTTATCTTTGTTTCCGGTTCATCAATAACTTGAAATACATATGCTCTTCTTCTCTTATTACCCAATGTGAACGGAACCCATACTGCATCCCCTACAGCCACTTCCTCAAATTCACACACAGAGGTATAAAGAAAATCCGTCTAATCACTGTTCTTCTCAATAACTACGTTTACCTACTTCAATTTACAAATTACCCCACTCTCACCCTTATAGTGTCACTTGTTGGTCTTGCCTTTTAGCTATTACTACCTATTAAGCTTACAACAAGAATATATTATTTTTCTTGCACTCTTGAATCATATCTTGCGGCCATACTGATACCTGTACTTCTCCAATATGAGCCTTTCTAAGGAAAAACATACACAATCGGCTCTGTCCTATACCACCTCCGACACTATATGGCAATTCTCCATTCAATATAGCTTTATGAAATTCAAACTCTTTTCTATCCTGCGCATCTGCCAACTTCAATTGTCTTTCCATTGCTTCTTCATCCACGCGTATTCCCATAGAGGAAATTTCAAAAGCCATTTCTAGTATTTCATCCCAAAGGATTATGTCACCATTGAGTTCCCAATCATCATAGTCCGGTGCTCTGCCATCATGTTTTTCTCCTGACTTTAATTTGCCACCAATTTTCTTTATAAAAACTGCTCTTTTTTCCTCTGCAATGGCATTTTCTCTTTCCTTAGGAGTCATTTCAGGGTACCTGTCTTCCAATTCCTGCGATGTTACAAAATATATTTCATTTGGCAACTCTGTCTGTATATCTCTATATAATCTATTTACATAATCACCAAGATTTTTTACCGCATTGTAAATTGTAATTACAACCTCTTCCAAATATTCATCTGTACGTTGTTCCTTCGTTATTACCTTTTCCCAGTCCCACTGGTCAACATAGATTGAATGAAGATTATCAAGTTCTTCATCTCTTCTTATGGCATTCATATCTGTATAAATACCATTTCCCGGCTTTATTTCATATTTGCCAAGAGCCATTCTCTTCCATTTTGCCAGAGATTGAACTATTTCAACCGGCTTTTCATCCATATCCTTAAGTTCAAACCTTACGGTTCTTTCAACACCGCTCAAATTATCATTTAATCCGCTCTCGGGAATTACAAATAGTGGTGCAGACACACGCCTCAGGTTTAACCCATACGCTAATTCCTGCTGAAAAAAATCCTTAATTTTCTTAATTGCTCTTTGACTTTCCATGAAATCTATTACCGGTTTATAGCCCGCCGGTACTATTAGTTTTGACATTATTACCTCCAAATTAGTTAGCGCTCAAATGAATTTGTCCTCCATTGCAACACTCTTATTTTTAATATTTTGAGAATTCGCAGCCACAGTAGTTCTGCCTATACAATAAATACTTCTTTGACAATTCAATACTCCTCTGAAAACCAGCCTTTTTCTTGAAGTCTATGTCCAAATAGGAAACTCCTTCTCTCATTGATATTTCAGTGCCTATCATTGTAATTATATTATAATCCTTGTGAGGGCTTACAGTCAAAGTAGTTGCAAAGAAATCATATTTAAGGTTTTTTGCATTCTTTGCAGTCTCACTAAGTCTTATCCTGAAACACACATCACATCTTTGTCCACCTTCCAGCTCATTTTCTAATCCTTTTATACCTTCATAAAATACCTGTGGTTCATATGTGCCCTCTAGAAATTCAACTTGATTTCCTCTTGAGTTTTGTAGATTAAATTTTTTTATAAATTTAATCTGAGATTCTTTTCTCTTTTGGTATTCCTCTATATCCGTTATATTTGGGTTGTAAAAGAATACTGTGATATTGTATTCTGGCAAAAGTCTTTCTATTACTGCTGTACTACATGGTCCACAACAGCTATGCAGTAATACACTTGGTTTACTTATTTCTGTATTACTGAAATCATCAAAAGTGAAGAATGGTTCATAAATTTTGTCAGATATAAAGTTTAAACTTTCCGAAGCAAACTTATCCTTGTCTTTGTTCAAAGCGTTTTACACTTCCTTTCAAAATAACATTTCACATTTGCAATAAATTATTGTATCATAAATAGTATCAATTTGCAAATGTTTGAAAAGAATTAAGGGGGTATTTTATATGGAAAACATTTTTGGGGACACATATTTCAACTCAATAGGTAAATATTTGAAAAATGAATTTGGAACAAGAATAATAAAGTTATCTCTTGAGGGAGGTTTCACTTGCCCAAACAGAGATGGCTCTAAAGGTACCGGTGGTTGCATATATTGTTCCTCTCAAGGCTCAGGTGATTTTGCCGGAGACATACCCTCACAAATTCAATTGCTATCAAAAAAATGGCCGGAAGGAAAGTACATTGCCTATTTTCAAAGCCATACAAACACCTATGCTCCCACTGAAATTCTCAGAGAAAAATTTTATTCTGCTTTAGATGGTACTGACATAATAGGGCTTGCCATAGCCACAAGACCTGATTGCATATCGGAAGAAACCTATGAATTGTTGGCTGAGTTAAACAAAAAAACATTTTTGTGGATTGAACTGGGATTGCAAACTGCAAATGATGAGACTGCCAAACTTATCAATCGTTGTTATCCTCTTTCCGTTTTTGAAAAAGCGATAAACAGACTTAACAATATGAATATAAAAACTGTAGTGCACTTAATTTTTGGTTTGCCAGGAGAAGATAAATCCCAAATACTAACTTCTTTAAAATATGTATGTGGAAAATCTCCCTTTGGTCTTAAACTTCATATGTTAAATGTAATAAAAGGCTCTCAGATGGAGAACCTTTACAAAGACTTTATTCCATTTGACTGTATTTCAGATTATGTGAATCTAGTCGTTGATGCTCTTGAGATAATCCCTCAGGATATAACCATTCACAGATTAACAGCCGATGCTAAACGTTCAATACTTATCGCCCCTGAATGGAGCTATAAGAAAAGAACTATCCTCAATTCCATACACAATGAATTGAAATCCAGAGGAAGTTTTCAGGGTTGCAAATTGTAAGTTGCTTTCCCTTTTTTATAATATTTAAAATCCAGACTTTAAGGCTAGTCTTGATTATTATTTGCTGATGGGTCTATGTATTCAGGTCCTAGTCTTCCATCATTATAATGCTTTCTGCACAAGGAAATATACATATCATTTCCTCCTACAACAATCTGTTGACCAGTCTTGACAAATTTCCCGTTCACTACACGGGCAACCATTGTAGCTTTTCTTCCGCACCAACAAATAGTTTTTATCTCTTCTATCTTATCTGCATAAATAAGCAGATAATACGAGCCTTCAAAAAGTTCATTCATAAAGTCGTTTTTTAATCCATATGCCAAAACCGGCACATCACAACTGTCAACTATTTCAGCCAACTCCTGAACATGATGCTTCTTTAAGAACTGGCACTCATCTACAAGAACACAGCTAATTTTCTCCTTCTGATTCTCTTTAATGAATAAATCCAAAATATTCGTGCCTTCATTGACAACGGTAGCTTCTCTTTGTATGCCTATACGGGAAGTAACTATTCCTATGCCGTACCTGTCATCCACTCCGGGAATAAGTGTTAATACTTTTTTTCCTCTTTCCTCATAGTTGTATGCAACCTTTATCAATTCTATTGATTTTCCGGCATTCATGGTGCTATATCTATAATATAATTGTGCCAATTTTTGTCCCTCCCAAATTCTTTATCACATATATTTTACCTAAAAACTTAAATTAAATCAACCCCTAGGAAAATACATAATTGCATATGCCAAATTAGCTTGAGAACTTTGCATTTTCTTTATTTAAACGGTAGCCAATTATCACAATACTTAGGATAATTATTTAAAAAGCTGGTTTCTATCCAATATAGAAATCAGCTTTTAGCTTATAATAGCACTTTTTAAACTTTTCCTGGCAAAATGCCTTTATGGTATACTTAAGCTTAAAATTATTTCAGTACCGAAACATTACTTGCTTTAAGTTTACCATTTCTTGGATCACACTCTGTGTCAAAACTAACCTTTTGTCCTTCACTTAGTGACTTATATCCATCAGAAAGAATAGCTGAGAAATGAACAAAAACGTCATCTCCTCCATTATCATCTGCAATAAATCCGAAGCCCTTATCTTGTTTAAACCATTTTACTGTACCTGTACTCATTCAATTACCTCCAAAAATATTATATCTATTTATAAAATAGAACTTACTCACTTAGCATATCATAAAATAGCCCATGCCGCACTGTTTTTTTAAATAAATATGTAAAAAAGTCAAAGAATATTTTTATTCTTCCATATTTTTATATATAAACCAATCTGATAAACTATATATTCCACGTTTCTTATCTAATGATGGATCATCGTCTTCGCCTCTATGAAATAGAACTTTATCTCCTATGATTTCATTACACGGCCAATTTGCGGGAGAAAAAACTTTTTTAATAGATGCCATTTTTAAAGCCCTTACTGTTCTTAATATTTCATCAATATTTCTTCCTATTTCTTTGGGATATTCAAGCATAGTTCTTACTTTTCCATTATGGTCAACTATGATTACTGCTCTTACTGCTGCTGTATCGTCTTCATTAGGATGAATCAATCCAAGAGTTTCAGAAATTTTTCTATTTTCATCATCTATTATAGGAAACTCTATTTGAACATATATATTTTCTTTAATCCATTGAATCCACTTGTGGTGAGATTCTAAGTTATCCACACTCAACCCAATTAATTCTACTCCTAATTCATTAAACTGTTTCTTTTTCTTTTGAAAGGAAACAAATTCTGTAGTACATACAGGAGTAAAATCTGCTGGATGGCTAAACAATATAAACCATTTGCCCTTATAATCATTTGGCAAATTAATAGTTCCCTTTGTCGTCTCTACTTTCATTTCAGGAAATTTGTCTCTAAGCGCTATTTTCATAAAATTTCTCCTTTGTATTTATTTCCTCAATCCACAAGCCCTAAGGTATGTCTATCGGTTAATTACAATATATACATATTGTAATTGCATAATTTTACCAATTTACTTTCCATTTGTCAATGGTAATGATTTCCATAAATAAGTTGCCATATAAAAAACACTTAAGTGCTTATATTACAACATTATTTTTTTTACCAATTCATCTGTTCTTAGTTTTGCCATTTCAATAGCTTCTTGTGTTTGTCCAACATCAGAACCTGTACCGTCTACTAATAGTTCTTCAAAATTGCTGATTCCAATAAATTTCATGATATCATGCACATAATTTATTCCTTTATTTAATGCTGGCCTTATAATCCACGGAATTTTTGCACCAGATGATTGCACATATACAAATGCTCGAGGTTTATCATCCAATATTCCATGTGGCTTTTCATTCTCAAACTCTATTGTCATATTTGCTTGAATAATACAATCCAAATACTCTTTTACAGGGGCTGGAAATGATAGGCTCCACATTGGAGCTGCTAAAATATAAACATCTGCACTTCTAAACTGATCACAAAGTTCTACAATACGTTGCACTTCTTTTTGATCTAATGGGTTTAATTTTTTTATTTTATCTGCACTAATGAGTGTGCTACGACTTTCATAATATATATGCTTTAACTGTGGAATATGATCTTGAAACAAATCTACTTCTTCTAATATATAATCTGTAGTTTGATTTAAAAATGTATCTACCAAATTTCTTCCAACAGTTTTACTAGCTGATAATTTCTCTGGTTTAGGATTAGCGGTTATATAAAGCAATTTTTTCATACTAACACCTCTTTTCTATTTTATCATTTATTATGCATTAAAATAACATTTATATACTTTTAACCTAAATATATATTGCTGCATATTATAATTGTGAATAAAATTTATATTAAATTTATTTTTATCAAAATTAAGAGGTGAAAATATGTATTATAATCCAATTTATACGGAAAACTCTGGAATACAAAAAGTTCAAAAACGTTTTTTAGGTTATGTTAGAATTATGCATACAGTTCCAAATGCTCCAAATGTGGACGTATACGCAGATGATAAATTAATGGTAGAAAACCTTCCCTATAGTCAATATTCAGCATATATACCATTGATTGAAGGAACTTATAAAATTTCTCTTTACGTAACTGGAACTAAAGATGTTCCTGTATTGTCTAATATGTTAACCGTCAATAAAGATGATATATTGACAGTTGCTGCATGCGGAACGCTAAGTGATATAGGTTTTCTTTCAATTCCTGATGCTAATATTCCTATAAAAGACAACAACGCAATGATTCGTTTTGCGCACTTATCCCCTAATGCTCCAGCAGTAGACATTACATTACTAGATGGTACTATTCTATTTAGTAACGTCTCCTTTAAACAAGCGGCTTCATACATCGCAGTTCCTTCATCAAATTACACACTGCAAGTTAGATTGGCAGGAACCCCTACAGTGGTTCTTACAGTGCCAAATATAGAACTAAAATCAGATGAGTTCTATACCGTATATGCTATAGGTCTTGTAGGCGAAAAGCCCGAACTGCAAGCTCTGCTTGTGTTAGATGGTAAGAATTAAAATATTACCATAAAATTATATACCTAAAAAATTGTTGCAAATATTAACTAATGAATTATAGTTACAATAAACATAAAAATGCATTATCCTATTTGAGTAATGCATTTTTGTTGCTTTTAATTATAAATTCATGTAATTAATCTTTAAAATTTCACATCGTTTACATATCCAGTTTCATATTTATGCATTGTTACACTCCCATGAGGCATATAAAATACTTTAAGTCTGGAATTATCTGTTGTTTCATATATTTTACGTGCATTCCTACTTTTTGATAACATTAAATCTTTATATTTTTCTTCATCCGTAAATTTCACATCTCCTTTTAACTGCACATATGTTAAATCCTTATCTGTAGAGCAAAAGCATACTCTTGGATTTGACTGAAGCTGTGAATAAACTTCTTTATCATCCGACGTATAAAAAAACACACCTTCATCTGTTTTAAAGCCATATTCAAATGGTCTTACATAAGGTTGTTCTTCTTTAGAAGTTGCAAGACTTCCATATTTATTATTTTCTAAAAAGTCGAAAATTTCTTCCATTATTTATAAGCTCCTTTCCTGTTTATTGAACTATTTTATAAATTTTAATTTAAGCCTTTTATTGTAAAATTATTTTTAAAATAATATTTGGTTCTACACTTTCAACTAATAAATTAGATTTACGCTTGAAAAGAATTAGTTCCATCTAACAAAAATTGCTGAAAATTAACTATACCGATAAATTTTATTATACTCTAAAGATAATTCAGTTATTAATTGCTTCTCAATGTTAATATTACCAAGTATTTTAATAATATGTAATACGTACATTAAACTTTTTAAATCTATTTCAGCATATTTCCCTAACGCATCTACTATTAAAGAATTTCTAAATAATTTGCATTAAATTTAAATCCACTGCACAAAATATCGCTGAGGTGAGTCACCTCAAAACAGTCAAGGCTGTAAAAAAATAGGAACAAATCCACAGTGCTTTACTATTATACCAAAGTAATTGAATTACCCCAACATAGTTGGGAGAAAGGAAATAATCCAACCACCTCAAATGAGGATAATTGGATTATACGTGATTTAAATGAAATGTAATGTTGGTAGGACCGATCAAATTGCAAGAATTGTAATTGGCACAGGAGTCGTTATTGCAGGTTTATACTTCAGAAAAAGTTGGGGTTTGATTGGTTTAATCCCTATAATAACAGGTTTGATTCGTTACTGCCCTGTTAGTGATGTTTTAGGAATTTCAACCTGTAATTCTAAAAAAAATAATTAATTTTCTTAACTAGGACTTTCTAATCTTAAGGCAGATGAAATGCAATCAAATTAAATATATGAATTTATGAAAGTAACTAAAAAAATCTCAATGCCGTTACCACTAACAGCTATGAGATTTTTATATCTTATGTTTGGTTCTTTAAATTGAAGCTATAGAAAAAACATCAGCTTATTCTAAGCTATTTAAAAAATCATTAATAACAGCCTCTTCATTGTTTTTACTTTTGACAATATCAATAACTGATTTGTATCCTAAACGATTTTTTAAAACACTACCGCCAGAAGTTACAACTAAATGTATTTTATCTAATTCTTTAGTTTCTAAAAAAGTGCTAATAGCAGGGGCTACTCTTCCGGCCCATAAAGGCGTAACTACAATAAGTTCCTCAGCATCATCCAAATTTCTGGGAATTTTTATTTTAACATCCCTGTTTGTTGAAGCATAATATCCACCTTTGATAAATCCAAAAATACCCTTCCAATTCATATTATCGGTAATTTCCATAGCCTCTAAAGAAAGCTTATTTGCTATTTTTTCAGCCACTCTTCTACTAGTACCAGTTCTTGTAAAATAAATAACTTTATAATTCACAATACCATCTCCTCTATATTTGAATTTCTGTTTCAACTATTTCAAACTATCCAATACACTATATCCACTGTAATTAGATATTAGTCCTAGTCTCCAAATTGAAATTTCATTTATTCCAAACATTCTAGCAAGAGCAGCTTTTTCAAACATGCTCTGCTCATTCTCATACCATAAGAATACATTTTTACCCTCTGCTGTTTTATATTTCAAATATGGATTCCTGTAAACTGTTGAAAAGCTTTTTTCTGTTCCAGAAGCATTCATCCACTTGTACACTGCTTCAGTGTTAGCATACAATGGAGTAGTAGAAATTAATTTTTCATCATCTGATAATTCCCAGCCAACAGTTGCAAA